>CANGCI010000024.1 GCA_947451995.1 Comamonadaceae bacterium
CTTGCGTCAATTGCAAACCCGGACGCAACACCACAAACAAAGGCATGTAGCTTTCGCGGCCTAAATATTCCAAATCAACCACCATGCTGTCGATCACTTCAGGCAATGCTTCAACGGCACTGTAGAGTTCGCTGGTGCCCATGCGCAAACCATGGCGATTGATGGTGGCATCGCTGCGACCAAAAATCACACAGCCTTCACCGCCTTTTTGACCTTGATCGGCTGCGCCAATGCGCAACCAATCGCCGTGGCGCCAGACACCACCATACTCAACTGGCGCATCACCACCGCCAGGTTTGCGCCCATGGCCTGCGGGATACATTTCGAAATAACTGGCCAGGTAGCGCGCGTTGTTGGGATCGTTCCACAAATACAAAGGCATGGAGGGAATGGGTTGTGCGCACACCAACTCGCCCACCTCACCGTGCACGGGATCGCCCGCTTCGTTCCACGCTTCAACTGCGCAACCGAGCAAACGGCATTGCATCACGCCCGCCTCTTGCGGCAGTTCGCGGTTGCCACCAATGAACGCACCGCAAAAATCGGTGCCGCCCGAAATGTTGCACCACCAAATATCGCCATCTGTTTCGCGATGCAAATGAGGCGCTTGGGCATGCTGCACTTGAATGCGTTTGAATTGTTGTGTGCCCCAGTTTTGCGTATCAGCAGACAAAGGGGAACCGGTGGTGCCCAAAGCTCTGATGCGGGACAGGTCACCGCATTGCGTCAGATCTAAATTTGCCTTTTGGCAGTTGGCAAAAAATGCTGCGCCTGCGCCAAAGTAGGTCACTTTGTTCTCTGCAGCAAATCGCCACAAGGTACTCCAATCGGGATTGTCTTTGCTCCCACCAGGATTGCCGTCGTAAATGACACAGGTGGTGCCATTCAACAAGCCACCCACCTGCGCATTCCACATCACCCAACCCGTTGAGCTGTACCAATGAAAGCGCTCACCCCAGCTGTTGGGGTGATAACTGCAACCGACATCGTTGTGCAAAATTTTGAGTGCCAAGGCCACGATCACGGTGCCGCCATGACCATGCACAATGGGCTTGGGCAATCCGGTGGTGCCACTGGAATAAACAATCCACAAGGGATGGTCAAACGGCAAGGCCATCGGTTCAAAGGCATCGACATCGGCGCCGTGCTTGGTCGTTGTTTGAGAAAAGCGCGTGGCTGCAGCCACTTCATTGCTTGCTAAATCGGCCACGCCTAAATTGTCGTGCACGATCACATGTTGCACGGAGGGCAATGCATCTTTGAGCTCTTGCACCACTGTCATGCGGTCGTAGTCTTTGGCGCCATACGTGACGCCATCGCAAGCAATCAGCACTTTGGGTTCGATCTGTTTGAACCGGTCCAAGACCGCCAAGGTACCCATGTCTGGCGCGCAAATGCTCCATACACCGCCCACACTGACGGTGGCCAAAAATGCAACGATGGCTTCTGGAATATTGGGCAAGTACGCTGCCACGCGATCGCCAGGCTGCACCCCATGCGCCTTCAAATGAAGGGCCATCGAGGCCACTTGACGCCGGAGTTCAGGCCAAGAAATTTCTTGATGTTGCCCCTTTTCGTTTTGCGCAATCAAGGCCGGAAATCCTGCAGCATGCGCAGCGTCCACATGCCTCAAGACTTGGCTGGCGTAATTGACGTGAGCGCCCGGAAACCACACGGCACCGGGCATGGCATTCTTGGCCAAGACCGCGGTATGCGGTGTGGGAGATTGCATGGCAAAGTAATCCCAAATGCTTTGCCAAAATGCATCGAGGTCGGTGATGGACCAGCGCCACAAATCTGGGTACTGATCAAAAACGATGCCGCGGTTTTGTTGGAGCCAGTTTTGGTACAGGCGAATTTGCGGGACCAACGGAAACGGTGCTTGGGGCGCCACTTTGTGCAAGTCGGCGGCCGAAGCCAAATAAGGCGAGGACTGGGTGCTAGCGTTCATGTTGCAAGCCTATCTTGCGTCTGGCTTGCTGTCACCCTGAAAAGCCCGAATGTTTGCGCGTAGGTGACAGCAGCTTTTGTGACTGCACTTATTTTTTCATGCGCTCACTTTGCCAATACACGTCGCTGCCACCATCCATTCGGTTCAAGACCCGCGACAGAACAAACATCAAATCCGACAACCTGTTGAGGTATTGGCGCGGCGCATCGTTCAAAGCCTCTTCATTGCCCAAGGCCACGGTAGCGCGCTCTGCACGTCTGGCAACCGTTCTGCAAATGTGTGCCTGAGAAGCGGCTCGGTTCCCCGCCGGCAAAATAAATTCTTCAAGCTTGGGCAACTGGGCATTGTATTTTTCAAGCGCCTCGTCCAAGACCACCACGGCTTCTGCTTTCAGCAACTCAAATCCGGGGATGGACAACTCGCCACCCAAATTGAACAACTGATGCTGCACCTCGACCAACAGGGTGCGGACATCATCGGGCATGGTCTCGCACAAGAGCAGTCCAATGTGCGAGTTCAATTCATCGACATCGCCCATGGCATGCACGCGCAAGCTGTTTTTGGACACACGCTGGTTATTGCCCAAGCCTGTGGTGCCTTCATCGCCGGTTCGTGTGGCGATTTGTGTCAGTCGATTACCCATGGTGTTTCCCCTGTGCTCTGCGCACTGCAAAAAAGCTTGTCTCAGCGTAAACTCTAATTTTGACCGAATTTGCCAACATTGGGCTGACCAAGGTCAACGGGCTTTTCCCGCCCCCTCACAAGCGATGACTGCCCCCTTCTTTTTGGAGCCTCACTATGAATGCACCCACTCCTGCCGCCCACTTGGCACCCGATGTGCAAGCCCGCCCAGTGCCTCAAGCATTGATCGACGCACTCAAGGCGCGGTTCGGCGACAACTGCTCCACGGCACTCGTCATTCGTGAGCAACATGGTCGCGACGAATCGGCTTTTGCCCCCGTGCCACCGCCTTCTGCGGTGATCTTTGCCGAATGCACCCAAGATGTGGCCGATGCCGTGAAGTTGGCCGGTCAATACCAAGTGCCCGTCATTCCGTTTGGTGTCGGTTCGTCTTTGGAAGGTCATTTATTGGCCGTTCAAGGCGGCATCAGCATTGACCTGACGCGCATGAACAAAGTGCTGAGCATCAATGCCGAAGATTTAACCGTCACGGTTCAGCCTGGCGTTACGCGCAAGCAATTGAACGAAGAAATCAAATCGACCGGTTTGTTTTTCCCCATCGATCCAGGAGCAGATGCCACCATCGGCGGCATGAGCGCAACCCGCGCCAGTGGCACCAATGCTGTTCGGTATGGCACCATGCGTGAGAATGTTTTGGCATTGGAAGTCGTTACCGCTTCGGGTGAAATCATCCGAACCGGCACCCGTGCCAAAAAATCCAGTGCAGGCTACGACCTGACGCGCTTGTTTGTCGGCAGCGAAGGCACCCTGGGCGTGATGACCGAGGTCACGGTCCGCTTGTATCCATTGCCTGAAGCAATCTCCGCGGCCATTTGCTCTTTCCCCAGCATTGCGTCGGCTGTGCAAACCGTGATTCAAACCATTCAATTGGGCGTGCCCATCGCACGGGTGGAGTTGATCGACCACAACACTGTGCGCATGGTCAATGCCTACGCCAAGCTGGGCTTGCGCGAAGAGGCGCTCTTGTTGATGGAGTTTCATGGCTCTCCAGCCGGCGTCAAAGAACAAGCCGAAACCGTGCAGGAGCTTGCCAGCGAACAGGGTGGCAACGCCTTTGAGTGGGCCACCACCCCAGAAGAACGCACTCGCCTTTGGACGGCACGCCACAACGCTTACTTTGCAGCGCTTCAAAGCAAGCCGGGTTGCCGCGCCATCAGTACGGACACTTGCGTGCCCATCAGCCGATTGGCCGACTGCTTGCTCGACTCGGTGGCGGAAACCGATGCCAGCGGCATTCCATACTTCTTGGTCGGCCACGTTGGCGATGGCAACTTCCACTTTGGCTATTTGATCGATCCTGAAAACCCCCAAGAACGTGAAGTTGCAGAAGCCTTGAATCACAAGTTGGTCAGCCGCGCACTCAGCCTGGGTGGCACCTGCACGGGTGAGCATGGCATTGGCTTGCACAAAATGGACTTCTTGGTGACCGAAGCTGGCGAAGGCGCGGTCAACATGATGCGCACCTTGAAGCAAGCACTGGACCCTCACAACATCATGAACCCCGGAAAAATCTTCCGATGAAAAAAAGGGCCTCTGTTGTGAAACGAGGCCCTTCTTTTTGAATGCGCGTGTTTAATCGCGCAGCCGCTCAATCAGTCCATTGAGTTCGTCCAATGAGCCAAACTGGATGGACAACTCGCCCATCTCTTCAAAACGCCCATGGCGTTTCACACGCTTCTTGATGCGCACTTCGACCTCGGCCATGAGCAAGTCTGACAACTCTTCTTCCACGCGTTTGATGTCGCGGGATTTTTCTTTTTTCGGTTTTTGCTGAACCAGAGAAAACTCGGCGCTGAGTTTTTTGACCAGGCTTTCGGCTTCGCGCACCGACATTTTTTTAGCACTGATTTGATTGGCCGCTGTGATTTGAGCCGCCTTGTCCAAGCCCAACAATGCGCGCGCGTGGCCCATGTCAATGTCACCGGCCATCAACATGGTTTGGACTGGATCGGCCAAATTCAACAAACGCAACAAGTTGCTGGCTGCACTGCGCGAGCGGCCGACCGCTTGCGCCGCCGTTTCGTGAGTGAGTCCAAACTCTTTGATCAAGCGTTGCAAACCCATAGCCTCTTCCAAGGGGTTGAGGTCTTCACGCTGAATGTTTTCAATCAAGGCCATTGCCGCGGCAGCCTCATTGGGCACATCGCGCACCAGCACAGGCACCTCGTTCAGACCCGCCAAACGTGATGCGCGAAAGCGTCGCTCGCCCGCAATGATTTCAAACTTGCCAGCGTTGGGACCTTCGCTTAACTTGCGGACCAAGATGGGCTGCATGATGCCCTGCGCCTTGATGGACTCGGCCAGTTCGTAAAGTGCGCCTTCGTCCATGCGCGTTCGCGGCTGGTAAATACCGGGCACCATCTCACTCAAAGGCAAGGTCGATGGGAGTCGATTGGCCGCCGCTTCGACGGCTTGAGGTGAACTGGGTTCGTCTTGAACTTTGGGACCCAAGAGGGCTTCAAGACCGCGTCCGAGGCCTTTCGGTTTTTTAGTAACCATGTTCTTTTTCTTTCATCAAACTGTTCAGCATTGCGCGGCCTTCTGGCCAGTCGCCTAAATTGGAATCGGCATTGACATGCCCTTTGTTCCCAAGGTTCAGGAAGTCAGAACCCCAGGCCTTGGCAAAAGCTTGCGCACGTTCAAGCGTGCAAAAAGGATCGTTTTGACTGCCGACCAACAAACTCTTGAAAGGCAATCGATTCATGACGATGGGCTGCCAAGTGGAAAAGACGTCTTTGAAATTCGAGGCCTCGACATCACCTGGCGCCACCAACAGCGCCGCTTTGACCTTGTGTGTTTGTGCAGAAACGGCGGCCCACGCAGCGACTTGAATGCAGCCCAAACTGTGGGCCGCCAATAAAACTGGCCCCTCTAAATCTGACAAGACATCGTCCAATCTTGACAACCAGTCGCCTCGCAAGGGTCTCATCCAATCGTGCTGCTCAACCACCACATCGCCATGCAGGGCGACCCACCTCATTTGCCAATGTAAGGGCCCACTTCCTTGCCATCCGGGTAAAGTAAGGACTGTAGACTTTGACATTTCTAGTTTTGCTTGCTTCAAAGCGTTGGAATGCGGATCACCAGTTCTTTGGCAAACTCTACAAATGCTTGGCTTCCCTTGGCCGATGGGTCAAACACCACGCCAGGCAAACCATAACTGGGGGCTTCGGCCAAACGCACATTGCGCGGAATCACGGTGTTGAAAACCTTGTCGCCAAAGTGAGACTTGAGTTGCTCGCTGACCTGCTGCTGCAAGGTAATGCGAGGGTCAAACATCACGCGAAGCAGGCCGATGATTTTCAGGTCGGGATTCAAATTGGCGTGAACTTGTTTGATGGTGTTGACCAAATCGGTCAAACCTTCGAGGGCAAAGTATTCACATTGCATGGGCACGATCACGCCATGGGCTGCACACAAACCATTCAAGGTGAGCATCGAGAGCGAGGGCGGGCAGTCGATCAAGACAAAGTCAAAGTCTGCATCGGCTGCATCCAGCGCCAACTTCAAACGCTGATCGCGTCGCTCCAGATCGACCAACTCCACTTCGGCGCCGGCCAATTCACGGTTGGCACCCAAGACATGGTAGCCACATTTTTCAGAAAAAATAGCTGCCTCTTTGATGCTGGCAGACTCCAACAAAACATCGTAAACGCTGAGTTCAAGTTGGCGTTTGTCGACACCCGAACCCATGGTGGCATTGCCTTGTGGATCGAGATCTACCAACAAAACCCGCTGGCCCACCTTGGCCAAACCTGCCGCCAAATTGACCGCGGACGTTGTTTTGCCCACGCCACCTTTTTGGTTTGCAACACAGAAAATTTTTGCCATGACTTACTCTTTTAATTTTCGGTTGATGCGTTCATTTACCAAGGGCTAACTTGAGGCCGAAGCCAATCAAAAACAGGCCCGCTACTTTTTGCAAAAGCCCCGACACTTTGGGGTTGGCGCGAATTCGTTCTGCCATGGTGTGTGTAATGTAAACAACACCCAAACAATACAGTGCACCCAAGACAGCAATGGTTGCCGCCATGAATGAAAAAGTAATCATTCCTTGATGCTTCTCTGGGTCGATGAACTGAGGAAAAAAGGCGAAATAGAACATGATCGCCTTGGGATTGAGCAAGGTGATGAACATGGTTTCTTTGAAGTATTTGCCGGGCGTGATTTTGATGGAGGGGCCTTCCCCCGCTTTGGCGAAAACCATGCGCGCACCCAACCATGACAAGTAGGCAGCCCCCACCCATTGCATGGCCATGAACAAATGCGGGTAGGTTTGCAACAAAGCGGCCACGCCTGCGACCGTCATCCACAACAAAATTTGATCGCCCAGAATCAAGCCCAACACAGAGGCCACGCCGCCCCGCACACCACCTTGGCTGGTTGATGTGATCAAAGCCAAATTGCCAGGTCCTGGCAAAAACAAAAGAAGGACAAAGGCGGCCACAAAGGCGCCGTAATCTGAGATTCCAAACATGCAAGGCTTTCTTATTTGGCCCAAGTGTAATGGGCGATCACCAGATCTGTCCGCTCAAGCCAAGGAACTTGGTTCTTTTTTCAACCAAATCATGCAGCGCTCGGCATCCAAACCGGGCACTTGAAGCTGTTCCACGTGAAACACCTTGGCAAAAATCGGCAAAGCGTCCATTTCCTCTGTGGGCAATCTGCCTTTCATGGCCATCCAAACACCTGCGTCCTTCAAAGCAGCGGCGGACCAAGTCACGAAGTCAGGCAAGGAAGCGAAGGCTCTTGAACACACGACGTCAAAATGCTCGGTCAATGTTTCGACGCGCGCATGGACGCCTTTGAGGTTTGGCAACTTCAAACTGGCCGAAACCTGCTGAACAAAAGCAGCTTTCTTGGAAACCGCATCAACACAGGTGACGCGCACATTTGGGCAGCAAATGGCAATGACCACACCTGGCAAGCCACCACCCGAACCGACGTCGAGCAAAGTGCTGTCTGCGCCCCGAGTGGCAGGGTCATTTTGAAGGTGACGAAGCAAGGGGCCAATGGCCGACAAGCTGTCCAGCAAGTGGTGCGTTAGCATTTCATTGGGGTCGCGCAAGGCCGTCAAGTTATAGACCTTGTTCCACTTTTGAATCAAGGCCATGTAATTCATCAACTGTTGCAGCTGCGACTCACTCAAGGACAAGGCCAGGGCCTCAACCCCAGACGCCAACTTTGACGCCAGATCATTCTGCAAAGCGTCACCCATCACGAAACAGTGCCCTCAGCATCCTCAACACCCTCCACCGCCTCAGGCTTCACGGCCATAAACTCTTTAAAGCCGCCCTTTTTCAAGTGAATCAACAACAATGAAATGGTCGCGGGCGTGATGCCGGAGATGCGAGAGGCCATGCCCAATGTTTCGGGGCGATGTTTGGCCAATTTTTGGCGCGCCTCAATTGACAAAGAAGAAACCTGCAGATAGTCCAGCTTGGCTGGCAACCTCAAGTTTTCAAAATAGGCCGAGCGCTCTACTTCTACCTTTTGTCGATCAATGTAGCCCGAGTATTTGGCCGTGATCTCGACTTGCTCAATCACAGCCGCCGCCAAGTCACCCAATGTTTCACGTGAAACCTCTTGAGCCTCAAAGCGCCCACCGTCCAAGCTCATCAGTTGCGAATACGAAACGTTGGGGCGGCGCAGCAAGTCCAACAAGTTGTGCTCATGCTCGATGGCCTTGCCCAACACCCGCTCTGACTCAGAAGTTGACAGGTTTCTGGGATTGACCCAAGTAGACTTCAGTCGCTCTGTTTCACGTGAAACAGCTTCACGCTTGGCGCAGTAGGAAGCCCAGCGGGCGTCATCCACCAAGCCCATTTGGCGACCCACTTCGGTCAGCCGCATGTCGGCATTGTCTTCTCGCAATTGCAAGCGGAACTCTGCCCTGCTGGTGAACATGCGGTAAGGCTCGGTCACGCCCTTGGTAATGAGATCGTCGACCAATACACCCAAATACGCTTGATCTCGTGTGGGCAACCAAGCGCCCCCCATGTCATTGGCCTGTCCAGACATGCTACGGCACTGAAGTGCGGCATTGATGCCTGCAAACAAACCTTGCGCTGCTGCCTCTTCATAACCGGTGGTGCCGTTGATTTGACCTGCAAAAAACAAGCCGCCAATCTGGCGAGTTTCAAAGCTGCTCTTCAAAGAGCGTGGGTCAAAGTAGTCGTACTCAATGGCATAACCGGGGCGAAGAATGTGAGCGTTTTCCAAACCCTTCATCGATCGCACCAATGCATACTGAATGTCAAAGGGCAAACTGGTGGAAATGCCGTTGGGATAAAACTCGTGCGTGGTCAAGCCTTCAGGCTCTAAAAAGATCTGGTGACTGTCTTTGTCAGCAAAGCGATTGATCTTGTCTTCCACGCTGGGGCAATAACGTGGGCCCACACCTTCAATTTTTCCGGTGAACATGGGGCTGCGGTCAAAGCCCGAGCGAATGATGTCGTGGGTGCGTTCGTTGGTGTGCGTGACCCAGCAAGGCATTTGCGCGGGGTGCATGTCTGCCCTGCCCATGAAGCTGAAAACAGGAACGCCTGCTTCAGGATTCAATCCGCCGGGCATGCCGTCCCCAGGTTGCTCTTGGCATTGACTGAAGTCGATGGTGCGGCCATCCAAGCGAGGCGGCGTACCCGTTTTCAAGCGCCCTTGTGGCAACTTGAGTTCTTTCAAACGCGCAGACAAACTGACCGCAGGCGGATCACCCGCACGGCCGGCCGCATAGTTTTCTAAGCCGACATGAATCTTGCCATCCAAGAATGTACCGGCAGTTAAAACCACAGTTTTTGAACGAAAGCGAACGCCCACTTGCGTTACAGCCCCCACCACACGGTCTTCCACGCCATTGGACTCAACCATCAAATCATCGACAGCTTGCTGAAACAACCACAGGTTTTCTTGGTTTTCGAGCCGATGGCGTATGGCTGCCTTGTACAAAATGCGATCAGCCTGGGCGCGCGTTGCACGAACGGCGGGGCCTTTAGAGCTGTTCAAAATACGAAACTGAATGCCACCTTCATCGGTGGCCAAGGCCATGGCGCCACCCAAGGCGTCAACTTCTTTGACCAAGTGGCCTTTGCCAATACCGCCAATGGACGGGTTGCAGCTCATCTGACCCAAGGTCTCGATGTTGTGCGACAGCAGGAGTGTTTTGCAACCCATGCGCGCAGACGCCAAGGCAGCCTCGGTTCCCGCGTGGCCACCGCCAACGACGATCACATCAAATTCTTGTGGATAAAGCATCAAATCACCCGTTCATGGCCATGTTGGCCGGCGCTGCCCGCGCCGTGGGAGGCCAGTGGCCAAGGGCGTTGATTTTATCTGTAACGGGTGTTCCATGCGCGACTGCTGTGCAAACACGGCTCAGGCTAAGCTTGGCCCCAACATGGAGACCTTATGACACCGCACAACAACAACCGCTTCCACCCCGATGAATGGCAACTGCGTGTGGACTTGGCCGCCTGCTACCGATTGGTGGCCTTGTATGGATGGAGTGACTTGGTGTTCACACACATCAGCGCCAAGTTACCCGCCTCTGTGTCGGGCGAAGAACACCAGTTTTTGATCAACCCCTATGGCTTGATGTTCGATGAAATCACCGCCTCTAGCTTGGTCAAGATCGACATGCATTGCAACAAGCTGGACGAAGACAATCCGCACCCAGTGAACCCCGCCGGTTTTGTCATTCACAGCGCCGTGCACGAAGCGCGTCCTGATGCGGCTTGTGTCTTGCACACCCACACACGGGCAGGCGTGGCCGTCAGCGCACAAAAACACGGTGTGTTGCCCATCAGCCAACAAAGCACTTTTGTCTTGGCGTCACTGGCCTATCACGACTATGAAGGCGTGGCCATTCGTGACGATGAAAAAACCAGGTTGCAAGCCGATCTAGGCAAGGCCAATTATTTGATGTTGCGCAACCATGGACTCTTAACGGTCGGCAAATCCATCCAAGATGCTTTCTTGCAGATGTACACATTTGAGAACACGTGCCGCATCCAAGTGGACGCATTGTCGGGACAAACATCACCGACAGATCTAACGCCCGTCAATCCCCAAATATTGAGCGGCGTGTCGCATGCGATGAAGGTCCAGACTGGCGGCCTGGGGGGCTCGTTTGTGTGGCCCTCTTTGCTGCGCAAATTGAACCGAGAAAATCCGGGCTACGACGTTTGAGACTGAAGCGGTTTTTGTTGCCACGCCACCAAAGCGCCTAGCAACAACGCCGCGGCCGAGAAAACCAAACCGCGCTGTAAACCGCCAGGACCATCGGCAATCCAACCTACGACGGTAGGCCCCACAATTTGCCCCACCGCAAACACCACGGTGAATGCGCTGATGCCCGAGGCCCATTGCGAGGCTGGCAAGTTGTGTTTCACCATGGCGGTGGTCGAGGCCACCACGGACAAAAACACACCGCCAAACAAAATGCCCGACAACAACATGGCTGGCCATGCAGAGGTCAATGCGGGAATGAGCGTGGCCACACTCAACAAAGCATTCAAGATGGCCAAAGCTTGGCCGCCTTTGAAATGATTCAACAGCCCCGCCCAAATTCTGGAAGACGCCACCACCGCCAAACCCAAGGCGGCATAAAAGAACGTGATGTTGGCCGAGGGCGCCCCCTGCTCACGCAAGACCGCCACCACAAAGGTCATGTAACCAATGTAGCCCACACCAAAGAGGCCGTAGCCCAACAAGCCAGGTGTCCAAACACGCCATGCGGGCTGGGAGGGTGCACTCAGCGTTGTCGTCGGCAATGACGCTTGATGTTCGTTTGACGGCGCAGGCAAAGCCGTCGACAGCTCTGGCATCCAACGATTCAAGTGTGATCGAATCAAGTAAAGCGCGGCACTGATGATGGCGCAAATAAACGCCAAACACCACCAAGCCCATGACCAGGTGTGTTGCGCATGATGGGCAGCAGACAGTCCGATGGCCGCGGGCACACACAAAGCAGAAATGACAATGCCCCAACCCGTGCCGCCATAGTAAATGCCCAGCAGCAAGCCGGACTGAGAAGGCAAGTGCGCACCCAGCCTGGCCGCCAACAAACCACCGGATACAAACACAGCCGCACTGGCCACACCCGCCAAAAAACGTTGTAACAACAAATACAAAGCCTGCGTGAAAAATCCCGTCATGGCCATCAACACAGAAGCTAACACAGAACCCACAATCAAGACACGCACCGCGCCCCAGCGTCTAAGCGCCCAAGGTGTCATCAACGCACCCACCAAATAGCCCAGCGCATTGAAAGTGTTCATCGCACCTGCTAAGGTGTAGGTCCACGACAAATCTTCTCGCATGGGCGGCAACAAGAGTGCGTAGGCAAATCGCGTCATGCCCAATGACACCGCGGCCGCCATCGACACACTGACAGCCAAGCCTAGCGACGTCCATAACCTGATACTTTGTGACATGAAAAACTTATTCGAACCTTGCCAAGCGGGCGCACTTCAATTGGCCTCACGGATTGTGATGGCGCCGCTCACGCGCAATCGAGCACCCAACGCGATGCCCAATGCACTCATGGCTGAATACTATGCGCAACGCGCCAACCCCGCAACCGGCGCAGGCCTCATCATCACAGAAGCAACTGCCATCAGCCACCAAGGTCAAGGCTATGCCGATGTCCCTGGCATCTGGTCAACTGAACAAGTCAATGCATGGCAACCCATCACGCAAGGCGTTCATGCCAAAGGCGGAAAAATCGTGATGCAACTCTGGCACGTTGGCCGAATTTCACACACCAGCTTGCAGCCCGGCGGTCAAGCACCCGTTGCACCTTCTGCCATCACGGCCAAATCAAAGACCGTGTTGATCGTGGACGGTGTCCCCAGCTTTGTGCCAACATCCGAGCCTCGCGCACTGCGCTTAGACGAGCTGCCTGGCATCGTGGACGATTACCGCAAAGCCGCTCGCAACGCCATCGCTGCAGGATTCGATGGTGTTGAGGTGCACGCGGCCAATGGCTATTTGATCGATCAGTTTTTACGCGCTGACAGCAACCATCGCACAGATGCATACGGCGGCAGCATTGAGAATCGCGCCCGGCTGCTGAAAGAAGTGATGTCTGCTATTTGCGAAGAAATTGGCGCAGGTCGCTGCGGCATTCGAATTTCTCCTGTGACGCCGGCCAATGATGCCAGCGATGCCGCACCGCAGGCCTTGTTTGAACACGTCACACAATTCTTAGGCACCTTGGCCTTGGCTTATGTGCACGTCATTGAAGGCTCAACGGGTGCCGCCAGGGATTACCAACAAGGCGATCACGCTTTTGATTACAAAGCCATGAAAGCGGCCTACCAAAAGGCGGGCGGCAAAGGCGCATGGATGCTTAACAATGGCTACGAGCGCGATTTGGCCGATCAAGCCTTGCAAGCCGATGCCGATTTGATTGCCTTTGGAAAATCTTTCATTGCCAATCCAGACTTGGGTGCACGCTTGAAACAAAACGGCCCCTACAACACGCCTGATCGTGCAACGTTTTATGGTGGCAAAGAAGTGGGCTACACAGACTATCCAACGCTGCCGAAAGCCCACTGATCAAATCTGACAGTGCCTGTACACATTAACCCAAACCAATGGGTGCAGGCGCTTTGCTCACAATTCGGCTAAAGAGTTTTTCAAATGCTGGGCCTGGTGGATGCTTGCCAGTTAAAGGGTCCGCATTGAGATCAAAGGCTTGGTCTACTTCCAACCAATCCTCGTCTGTCAGCGCGCTTTGTGCCGCTGGCAAGATCACGGTCTCTTCTAAGCGCATATGGTCGAGATAAGACTCGACATAAGGGCCCAAAGCATCGACAAAGGCGGCCTTGCGGGAACTTCCCACCATTTCCCAAGCCAGCAACAAATGAAGCAAATCGCGCACGGCTTTTTCGCTGTGCATGTGATCACGTTCAAGTCGATCAATGGCGCCTCTCACCTCTGGTGCTTTTTTGGCCACTTTAGGAAATAACAAATTTGATTCTTTTGGGTGATGCAATTGTTCAGGAAATTCATCAATGTAAAACAGCATCGCACGCATCACATCGAAAAATTGTGCGGCGTCTTCGGCGGGTCCTCGCTCCAATAATTTCGTCATGGAATGCAACATGGCGGCCAACGAGGCATGCTCATCTCGAATGATGTGAAGGCTTCTTCTTTTCATAGATCTCTTGCTTTCCTTGCCAAACGGCCTCAAAGTCTGATTCACCAACAAGCCCAGTTTGCTGTGAGTTGCACTTTTAGAAAATGATGCAGATCAAGAAAAACATGCAAAATCTTGTCTTATGAACACAGCTCCCACATCTTTTCAAGGTCGTCGCATCGAACAACAAGTTCAAGGTCAAGCAACACGTGATGGTGACGGCGTCAAGCTCACACGCGTGCTGACACAAGCGCATCAACGACGCTTAGACCCTTTCTTGATGCTTGATAACTTTGGCAGTGACGATCCCAAAGACTATGGTGGCGGCTTCCCTGACCATCCACACCGTGGCTTTGAAACCGTGACCTACATGATTGCTGGCCGCATGCGTCACAAAGACAGTGCTGGCCATGAGGGCTTGCTCCAAAACGGTGGTGTTCAATGGATGACCGCAGGCAGGGGTGTGGTGCACAGTGAAATGCCGGAGCAAGAAGATGGTGTGATGGAGGGCTTTCAACTTTGGCTCAATTTGCCTTCGCGCGACAAAATGTGCAAGCCTGGCTACCAAGACATTCAAACTGAAAACATCCCAGAGTTTTCAACGCACGACGGTATCAAAGTTCGTGTCATTGCAGGCCAATCACATGGCATCCGTGGAGCAGTCCAAAGACCCGTTGCTGAATTTCCAACCGATGCTTTGTATTTGGACATTCATTTTGAAAATGACGCCTCATTTCAACAAGCATTGCCAACCCAGCACAATGCGTTTTTGTTTGTCTACCGAGGCAGTGTGAATGTCATCAGCCCCGGAGAAAAATCACCCGTGGCACTGCACCGAATGGCCATTTTGCGAAATGAAGGCGAAGGGCTTGAAATTCAAGCTGCTGCAGGCAGCAAAGTTTTGTTGATTGCTGGGCAACCCTTGAACGAACCTATTGCGCAATATGGTCCCTTTGTCATGAACACGCGCGATGAACTCATTCAAGCGGTCGACGATTTCAGGGCGGGTCTTTACAATTCGTGACAATTTCTGCAAAGAAGGGATACATGAAATTGCCAGACTGCAAGCAGCCCTCTGACAAGTCATGCAAAGCTTGCTTCGACAAATCTGAGGCCTTTGACTCAAAGGAGATCTCATGACCACTTTTCACCGCATTGCGCTTTCTGCCGCCCTCTTGATCACTTCAAGCATTCATCTGACTGGCTTTGCACAGCCTGCAAATCCACCTCAAGGTGGGCGCCCCATGATGGGGGGCGCTCAAATGGAGTCGCACCGTGAAGCAAAGCACCAAAAGCATTTGAATGATCTGAAATCTGCATTGCAGCTGGATTCAACGCAAGAGAGCGCATGGAATGCTTTTTCTGCAGAAATGAAAACGCCGATGAAACGTCCTGCTAGACCCCAGCCAGCTGAGATGGAAAAAATGACCACGCCAGAAAGAATTGACAAAATGATGGCGTTCAAGGGTGAGAGGGATGCAGAAATGAGCAAACGCATGACAGCAACCAAAAACTTTTATGCAAGTCTGAATCCTGCACAACAAAAAGTGTTTGATGCACACACCCACAAATTCATGAAACAAGGACCCATGGGACACCATGACAAAATGCGTCCATGATCTGGGGACTGACTGAAGAACAAATTGCCACCTATGGGCTGACCTTTGGTGTGACAGCATTCATGCTGTACATGCTGTTCATCATTGGTCAATTGGCTTGGGAATCCAAAGCTGGAAAATTTGGAACCTTTGTTCTTTTTCTGGGGTTAGCTTTTGGCATGGTGGGTTTTGTTGCAAAAGCAGGGATCCAGTGGTTCCTTGAAAAATAAAATTGTCAACGCACAAACTTGTGGACAATTTTTGGATAACCGAACAGTTATCCACAGAAATTGAAAATTTCAAAACTTGTTCATTCTGGCGTGACACCAAGATTGCAGTGCCATGCACACCCTTCAAAATGATCCAATGCATTGATCTGTAAAGAAAAAAGGGACTTGTCCACAAGACAAGCCCCTCTTTATCTACTATTACTATGTATTAATCTATATAAAAGAAGAATACAGAGACAAAGTCAGCAATCAAATTAAATTGATTTTCTGAACGCATCCATGCTGTTTTGCCACTGCACCATCGCAGCAGACAAGTTTCGCTCTTTCACATGACCAAAACCTTTGATCTGTTCTGGCACCTTGGCCAATTGCACAGCCAATGCATGGTTGTCAGCCGTTAAAGATGCAATGACTTCAGACACAGCATCCTTGTATTCCTGAATCAATGCACGTTCAGTTTGACGTTCTTCAGTTTTGCCAAAGATGTCGAAAGCTGTACCACGCAAAAACTTGAAATGCGCCAATGCTTTGAAAACCAGCAATGTTGAAGGACTCATTTTTTGCTTGATCAAATGGCCCTTCTCATTGCGTTTTGCAATCAATGGAGGGGCTAAGTGGTAGAAAACTTTGAAATCGCCTTCAAACTGGGTTTTAACGCGTTCTAGGAACTGTTTGTCGGTATGCAAGCGGGCAACTTCGTATTCATCTTTGTAAGCCATCAATTTGAACAATTGACGCGCCACAGTTTCAGTCAACAAAGATTGACCTAAAGCTTGCTCCTTTTGCTTGACAAGGCCCACAAAATTTTCGTATTGCTTGGCATATGCCGTATTTTGATAAGCCGTTAAAAATTCAACACGTTGCGCTATCAAATCTTCTAAGCGATCGCGCTTTTTAAATTGAATCACTTGTGCTGGCGTTAAAAGGGCTTCAACAGCCTCTAAATGTTGCGCTGCATGTCGGCCCCACTCAAAGGCTGCCAAATTGTTGGCAACAGCCACTTCATTCAATTCAATGGCGCGTTGCAAAGCTTCTAGGCTCAAGGGCACCCAACCTTTTTGCCAGGCATAACCCAGAATCATGGGATTGATGTAGATGGTGTCCCCCATCAGTTGTGCTGACAATTTGTCTGCATCAAATGCAGCAAGGCCATCCAAGCCAACTGCATTTGCAATTTCGTGTGCACAACTTTCAGCTGGGTTGACCCATTGTGTATCTTTCACAAATGCCGCTGTGGGTGTGCTGTGAGAATTCAAAGCCACATGGGTTCGGCCTTGCCGCATCCGAGACAGGGTTTCTTTCCCTGCACTCACAATGGGATCGCAACCTAAGATCAAATCAGCGGCGGCCATGCTGACACGTGTGGTTTGAATGTGATCTTGATGTTTGGCCAAGAGCACATGGCTCCAAGTGGCACCGCCTTTTTGTGCCAAACCAGCAGAATCTTGTGTCACGATGCCCAAGCCGTCTAAGTGGGCTGCCATGCCCAACAATTGGCCAATGGTGATCACACCCGTGCCGCCCACGCCGGCGACCACAATGCCATATGCGTTGAACGAAGAACTTAAATCAGGCAAGCATGGCAGGCTCAAAGCTGGCAATTGCGCGGGATTGAATTTTTGTTCTTTGGATTTTTTGCGCAGTTGGCCACCTTCAATGCTGATGAAGCTGGGGCAAAAACCTTTGAGGCAACTGGTGTCCTTGTTGCACGTGTTTTGATTGACCGTGCGCTTTCGTCCAAAGTCGGTTTCCAAGGGTTCAACTGAAAGGCAATTCGATTGCACACCACAATCGCCACAGCCTTCACAGACCAATTCGTTGATCATCACGCGCACAGCCGGATCGACCATGGTGCCGCGTTTGCGACGGCGACGTTTTTCAGTGGCACAGGTTTGGTCGTAAATGATGACCGTGCAACCCTTCACTTCACGCAATTCGCGTTGAATGGCATCCAGCTCATCACGGTGATGGACCAACACGCCTTCGGCCAATGCAACACCGTTGTATTTTTCAGGTTCGTCAGTGACCACCTTGATGACCACAGCACCTTCAGCACGCATGCTTTGTGCAATTTGAACAACCGAGTGTCCTTCTGCGCGCTCACCAACACGTTGGCCGCCAGTCATGGCAACGGCATCGTTGTACAAAATCTTGTAGGTGATGTTCACACCTGCCGCAATGCTTTGGCGAATCGCCAAAATTCCGCTGTGAAAGTAAGTGCCATCGCCGATGTTGGCAAACACATGTTGTTCGTTGCTGAAATGTTGTTGACCAATCCAAGGTGTGCCTTCACCGCCCATTTGGGTAAAGCCCACCGTGCTGCGGTCCATCCACAAACTCATGAAGTGGCAACCAATGCCTGCCATAGCGCGTGAGCCTTCAGGCACTTTGGTACTGGTGTTGTGAGGACAACCAGAGCAAAACCAGGGCATGCGATCGGCAGCGGGGTTTAAAACCAAGCTGTTTTGCGAACGCTCTTTGCTTTCGATGATTTGCAGCTGCGCATTCATGCTGGCCACAATGTCGGAAGGCAAATCCAATTTCAAAAGACGATGTGCCAAGGCTTTGGCAATCAGCGTCGGTGTGAGATCGGCATTGGCACGCAACAAGCGGTGAGCCATGGGGTTCGGCACGGACCACTCACCGCCTGCATCGTCACCATCAAGTTCATCAAACTTGCCCACAATGCGCGGACGTTTTGAATCGGGCCAGTTGTAGAGCTCTTCTTTCAGTTGGTATTCAATGATTTGGCGCTTTTCTTCAACGACCAAAATTTCTTTCAAGCCTTGGGCGAATTCGCGCGTGGTTTGTGCTTCAAGCGGCCACACCACAGACACTTTGTGAACACGAATGCCCAGGCGTTGACACGTCTCGTTGTCGAGGCCCAAATCGACCAATGCCTGACGCGTATCGTTGTACGCTTTACCGCTGGCAATGATGCCGTACTGATCTTGAGGACCTTCAATGACGTTGTGATTCAAGCGATTGGCGCGAATGTAAGCCAATGCGGCATACCATTTGAAATCAAACAAACGTGCTTCTTGTTCAAGTGCAGAATCGGGCCAGCGAATGTGCACACCGCCTGGTGGCATCTCAAAATCAGGCAGCACGATCTTCACGCGATCAGCGTTGATGTCTGCGGTTGCACTGGACTCAACAATTTCTTGAATGGTCTTCATGCCAGACCAAACGCCTGCAAAGCGGCTAAGCCCTATGGCATGTACGCCTAGGTCTAGTACTTCTTGAACGGAAGCTGGAAAGAAAACGGGCAAACCACAAGCTTTGAAGATGTGATCACTTTGGTGTGCGGCGGTTGAACTTTTGGCGACGTGATCGTCACCTGCAACCGCCAACACGCCGCCCCAGGGCGTGGTGCCTGCCATGTTGGCATGCTTGAACACATCAGAACAACGGTCTACCCCTGGACCTTTGCCGTACCAAATACCGAACACCCCATCCATCTTGTTGCTGCCAGGCGGTGCAAAGCCAAGTTGTTGTGTACCCCACAAGGCCGTGGCAGCCAGCTCCTCGTTCACACCCGGCTGAAAAACAATGTTGTGCTTTTCTAAATAAGGTTTGGCTTTCCAAAGGGCTTGGTCATAACCGCCCAAAGGCGAACCGCGATAACCACTGATCAGTGCGCCTGTTTTTTTGCCGGCCAGTGCGTCGCGTTCTTGTTGCAGCATGGGCAAGCGAACCAATGCTTGAACCCCGCTCATGAAAGCACGGCCGGTTGCCAAGCTGTATTTGTCGTCCAGTGTCACGTTGGCCAATGCTTGGCGCAAATGTTCGGGCAAGGGAGCGTTCATGGTGTTCCACTTTCAAATGCAATGGATCGCAGTGTAGAACGACAAAGCTTAACGTGGAAGCAAAACCCACGCTTTCATGTCTTGTTTGAGACGACCTGCCAATTCGCCCGCAGCCTCACCAGAGCCTGCATAAAAATCAGCCCGAACCGCTCCCAGAATCGCGCTGCCGGTGTCTTGGGCAATCACCAGTCGTTGTAACTGGGTTTGAGGGCCTTGACTGACCAGCCAGACAGGCGATCCGTAAGGGATGCTGCCAGGGTCAACGGCGATGGACCGGCCTGCCGTTAAGGGAACACCTTGTGCACCCTTGGGGCCCAACAAAGCGTCTTGAGCGCTCAAGGCCTCTTCTTTGAAAAACACGAAGCGCGGATTTTTGGCGAGCAGTTCCTGCGTTCGTTTTGGGTTTTGCGCAAGCCAAGCTTTGATGCCTGGCCACGTGGCATCTTTGGTGAGGTTTTGGTCCAGCAGCCAACGCCCAATGCTTTGATAGGGCTGGTCATTGGTCCCAGCAAATGCCAAACGAACTTGCTTGC
>CANGCI010000025.1 GCA_947451995.1 Comamonadaceae bacterium
GGCAACGTTCCCAGTTAGCAGCTTCGGCAGCACTCAAAGTGTTGCAACGAATGATTTTGCTAGCGTATTTTGCTGGATCGTCAAAAATGGTTTGTTCTGGGAATGAGCCAATTTGGCTGTTCACACGAACATTCCAGTAGTCAACAGTCATCAGCAAGTTTTTAGCCGGCTGGAACGCTGTACCAATGCTGAAAGCTTTGGACTTTTCTGGTTGAACGTCAGGGTTGCCGCCGTTCAAAGCTTGAGTTTGTTGGCCGCAATCACGTGATGTGATGCCAGCTGCAGTGACCTTACCGCCTGGGCACAAGATGGGGTCATCGTATGCATTGCTAGAGAAGGTACGTGATTGAGGACCAAACACATCGTCCAATGAAGGTGCGCGGAAGCCAGTGTTGGCAGAACCACGGATCACTGCAGTGGGAGACACTGTGTAACGGAAGCCTACTTTAGGATTCACGCTGCTGCCAAAGTCGCTGTAATTGTCAGCGCGCAATGCGGCTTGCAATTCCAATTGCTTGGACACAGGGAACAAAGCTTCAGCCACCACAGCCGTCACGGTGCGTGATGCATCGCTGACGTGGTAAGGGCTGCGACCAGCGGAGGGAACGTTGTTGACCAAGTCGTCATTGGTGTTGGTAGAGTAGCCTTCACGACGTGCTTCAGCACCCAGAGAGAAGGCTGCCATGCCGCCATCCATCTTGAACCAGTCACGGTTAAAACGTGCATCAACACCCGTGGCAGTTCCGCGGCCTGTTGAGAACGTACCAATTGCTTTGGCGGCATCAATGTAGTCCAAAGCTGCTTGCGTGTTGGTGCCGAAGGGGTTCAACAAACCACTTGTAACGCCAGCTTGAATTTTGGCTTTGCTGACATAACCATTGGTTGGGCCATCAGATACTGTGCTGGATGCAGAGTAGAAACCAGTTTTGTATTCCCACGCGCCTTCAACACCTGACAAATCTGCAACAACGCGGTTGGCTGTGGAGTTGGACGTGTTTTCACGACGACCTGCGGGCACCATGCGCCAGCCAATACCGATCAAACCCTTGGTGGTGTCCAAGCCTGCAAAGGTCTTTGGATAGTAGGGGCTGGTAATGGGCATTGTCAGACCTGTGACGGGGTCTTGAGCAACGCGCGCAACGTTGGTGTTTTCAGAGTGGACTGCTTCAAGTGTCAACAAACGGCTGTCGCTCAAACGGAACGTACCTTTGGCGTTGAAGTTCAAGTTCTCTGTTTGAGGAATGATGTCAATCGCTGAGGTGTAGTCATAACGGCAAGTTGTACCACCTTGATAGATCGAGCCAGGAGGCGCGCAAGTTGGAACCGCAACGTTGCCAGACTTGATAGCGCCAGCGGTGTTGTAGTAGTTGAAGTTGGCTGGGAAGCCTGTGCCAGATGTTTTGTTCAAACCAACGGCAGGAATCACACCCGTTGCGCCAAACGCGCGGTCTGTGGCTTTGGCGGAAGCTTGTGTTTTGTTGTCCAAAGAGAACCACAAGTTGTAACCGTCTTTGGACAAAGAGCCTTGGCCACCAGAGAAGGTAAAGCGCTTGATCTGGCCAGATTGTTGTGAGGGGTATGTGTTGTCAATTGCAATGTCAACACCTTGGTAATCACGCTTCGTGATGAAGTTGATCACGCCGCCAACAGCGTCCGTACCGTAAATGGCGGAAGCGCCATCACGCAATACTTCGATGCGCTCGAGTGCAGCAAAAGGAATGGCGTTCAAGTCAACAGCGCTAGCGCCAATGCCGAAGAAAGCCAAACGACGGCCGTTCAACAAAATCAAAGTTTTGTTGGAACCCAAACCGCGCAAGCTGGCGTAAGAACCACCGCCTGTGCTGGAGCCAATGCTTTGGCTACCACCGGTGCTGGACTGGCTGGCGGTAATGCGTTGAACAATTTCTTCAGTGGACGTGACGCCCACAGATTTCAACTCTTCTGCAGAGTAGATGGAAACGGGCAGGGCGCTTTGGTTTTCGATGGAACGCTTGATAGACGAGCCAGTGATGGTCACGGTTTCGACTTGTTGAGCTTGTGCAACTTGCAGGCTCGCCATGGTCAAAGCAGTGCCACCGAAAGCCAGCCACAAGTGGCGGTTCAGGGTGCTGATTTTGAATCGAGGCATTTTTTAATCCTTTTGTAACTAAATAAATATGAGAATGAAATGAAAAATGGTCTTTTCGCGACAACCAAACAGTGATGTATGGCTGAGAAAAGACCAAAAGTTACATTTCAGTTACCCATCTCCCAAATATCTGACAAATTTGTGAAAATTGCTATTCTGATTTTTGTTACTGTTAAAAAAAAACAACGCCCTTGGACGTTGTTTTTTTGGAGGGGGATGCGACTAGAAAATTAAGCTTCGCCGATACCACCCACAACATGGCTGAAACCACCATCGACATACACAATTTCGGCAGAGATGCCAGCTGACAAAGGACTCATCAGGAATGCGGCTGTATTGCCAACATCCTCAATGGTGACATTTCGGCGAATGGGGGATGCGGCTGCGACGGCACTCAGAATCTTGCCGAAGTCCTTGATGCCGCTGGCGGCCAAAGTTTTGATGGGGCCGGCACTGATGCCGTTGACGCGAATTTTCTTGGGTCCCAAAGAGTCTGCCAAGTAGCGCACAGAGGCTTCTAAGGATGCCTTGGCCAAACCCATGGTGTTGTAGTTGGGCACCACTTTAAGGGCGCCCAAATAGGTCAAGGTGAGCAAAGCAGCGTTTTCGCGCAAGTATGGGAGGGCTGCCTTTGCCATGGCTGGAAATGAATACGCACTGATGTCGTGCGCAATTTTGAAACCTTCACGGCTGAGGCCTTCAATGAAATCGCCGGCGATGGCTTCCCTGGGGGCGTAGCCGATGCTGTGAACAAAACCGTCGAATTGTGGCCAGTGTTGCGACAAATCTTTGAACAATTTGTCAATTTGCGCATCGTCTCCCACATCGCAGTCAAAGATCAGCTTGGAGCCAAAGTCAGCTGCAAATTCTGTGATTCGGTCCTTGAATCTTTCGCCCACATAGCTGAAAGCCAATTCAGCACCTTGTTCATGACACGCTTTGGCAATGCCATAAGCGATAGAACGGTTGGAGAGAACGCCTGTGATCAGGATTTTTTTGCCGGCAAGGAAGCTCATGGTGTAAAAGGAAAGTTATCTAATCCAACATTTTGACATGCTGACCTGTTCAGACTCATGTCTCATATTGTTGGCTGCTCACAACACTTCTAACTTTTTGAAGGGTGTCAATGAGTCAAGATTTATTTAATACCAATCATTAAGTTCACATCGATTCGAATTTTTCAATTCTATAGAAAACGATATTTAGCCACATTCATGACCCTACTCGTGTAATTCCCAAGTTAACAAAAGTAACTTTTCAATTTAAATTAGTGAATCTATTAATTAATGTTTTGAAAGGTCGCTTGATGTTTAAGCCATCCAAAATTAGCCTGGCTGTTATGGTTCTCATGACTGCAGGTGTTTCGCCTATGGCATTCGCCCAGCAATCGGGTCTTGCGGAAGTCACCATCACTGGCTCGAACTTGAAGCGTGCTGACAAAGAGGGCACATCCCCCATTCAGACCATCTCTGCCCAAGAGATTCAGCAATCGGGTGCCACCAGTGTTTTGCAATTGTTGAAGGCAGTCCCATCAATGGGCGTGGGTGGCTACAACGACACACCTGATCAAAATGGTTTCTCACGTGGCGTGGCAACTGCATCTTTGCGTGCTTTGGGTTCAACTTCCACATTGATTCTGCTGAATGGCCGTCGCATGACGCCATCTGCTTATGCCAATCCCAACAATGGTCAATCGACCTTGTATGACTTGAACAGCATTCCTGTTTCTGCCATCGAGCGCATTGAGATTTTCAAGGACGGTGCTTCAGCCGTTTATGGTTCTGATGCCATGGCGGGTGTGATCAACTTCATTACCAAAACCGGTTTTGTGGGTGGCGAAATTTCAACCAGCATTGGCGCCAATGACAATCAAGAGTTTGGTCGCCGCAATGTCAATGGCACTGTGGGCATGGGCAATTACAAAGCAGATGGCAAAAGCCTGATGCTGTCATTTGACATGTCATCGCAAAATGCAACAACAGTGCGAGATGGCTCTTTCGACATCAAGGCGTCCGAATACGCTGCGATGAACAATCGCTTGATTCCTTATTACAGCTACGTGTCCGATCAACCTTTCTTTTTCAAAGAACGTGCGCTGAATTCCAAATCGTTTTACACAACAGGTACCGCAACTTCACCCACCATTTTGAACAACCTGAATTGCGCACCTTCCAAACAATTGGTGGGCGGTTCTGCTTACGGCATCGCATCCTCTAGCTTCTTGTCGGGTCGTACTTTCTGTAACTACGACGGTGATGCAACCACTGACGTGCAAACTGCCGGTGAAGACTTCAGCTTGATGGGCATTGGCAAGTTCCGTATCAATGACAATCTTTCCGCTTTCGGTGAATTTGCTTTCAACGATTCAAAGAGAATTTATCGCGGACCCGCCAGAACCATCAGCGGTACAGCACCCACCACCAATTTCTTGGTAGGCGGCATTGCTGAACCCTTCCAAGCCATTCTGCCCATTGGTCACCCCGACAATCCTTTCAAGGATGCACGCACGGCAGTTGCGTACCGTTTTGAAAACTTAAAAACAGGCACTGATCTTTCCAATCAAAATGCTCGTTTGTTGGGTGGCCTGAAAGGCGTTCAAGGCGAATGGGATTGGGAAAGTGCCGTCTTGTGGAACCAATCACGCAGAGAAGAAACAGCTTACGGTTTCTTGTATTTGCCCACTTTGCGCAAATTGATCACTGAAAACCGTTCATTGGCATCTTTGGCGGCTGACCCCACGATCACCAAAGATCTGACCAACATCGGTATTGCGGAAATTGTTCAGTGGGATGCGAAAGCAACGCGCGAACTGGGTGAACTGCCAGGCGGCAAAATTGGCCTGGCCGTGGGCGTCGAGGCCCGTCAAGAGCGCTTAACCATCGACCCTGATCCTGCCAATGCACGTGGCGACATTTTGGGCTTGTCGACAACCGCCATCCAAAGCAAGCGCGATGTGATGTCCTCGTTCTTTGAGGTGCGCACACCGTTCACAAAGACCTTTGAAATGGACTTTGCAGGCCGTTTTGACAAATACCCCAGTTTCAAGACCAATTTCGTTCCCAAAGTGGGCGCCAAATGGACTGCACAAGACGGCTTGGCTTTCCGCGGAACCTACTCTGAGGGCTTCCGTGCACCTGCCTTGTCTCAAGTGGCATCTGGTGGCGCACAATTCTTCTTGAACGGTACGGTCGATCCTGTTCGCTGTCCTGATGGCGTGACACCCAAACCAGGTGCAGACACAACAGATTGCTCAAAGAGCGTCTCTGGTGTGGGCGGCTCCAACCCTGAATTGAAACCAGAGAAGTCAAAAGGCTTTTCATTGGGCATGATCTATTCGCCCACCAAGGACATCGATGTATTGATCGACACTTACAAAGTTCGTCAAGAAAACGAAGTGGCCTTGGGCAGCGCAACTTATCTGCTTGAGCACCCCGATCGCTTCCCAGCAGACGCCATCACACGCGACACCAATCCTTTGAACCAATTGAAGGATGCCAATGGCAATCCTATTCCAGGTACAGGCCCACTGATTGCTGTCAAGACACCTTGGGTCAACCAAGGTGCCACAGAGATCACGGGTATTGACCTGGAATTGAAGTCACGCAACAACTTGGGCGACTATGGTCGTTTGACTTCATCGTTCAAGATGACACACTTGATGACTTACATGCGTGCAGAAGCGCCTGGCGACTTCATGCGCAATGCGGTGGGCACTCAAGGCGGTTTGAATGACTGGGCAACTTCTGTTGGCGCCATTCCACGCAACCGTTTCACTTTGTCAACAGCTTTAGAGCAAGGCCCACACATCTTCTTGGCCGCCATGAAAATGACCACGTCTATTTCCATGATGCGTCGTTATGACGGTGCCAAGGAATACCCCGTTCCTTACTGCCACTATGGTTCAGGCCAACCTTCAACCGCAACTTCATTGGGCGGCGTTCCTTTGTACAACACCTACTACCCAGACTGCAAAGTACCTTCATGGAAAACATTTGACGTGGGCTACATGTACAACGGTATCAAAAACCTGCAATTGGGCTTGAACATTTCCAACGTGTTTGACAAGCCAGCACCTTACTATCCTGGCTCCAACACCAGCACCACCGTGCAGCAGGGTTATTCTTCTAGTTTGTACAACAACACAGGTCGCTACTCGCGATTGACTGCCAAGTACATCTTTAACTAAGTTGTCTTGACATCCACTAAAAACGCCTCGATTTCGAGGCGTTTTTTCTTTAGAGGGCGCTGGCGAAAAGTTCATGTCGCTTGAGATAAAGTACGCCATCTTTCAAAAAAAATCATCATGTTCAGTTCAATTCATCGACTTCAGCGTTTTGCTGCCATCTGCGGGCTTGCCTTTCTGCTCCAGTCTTGTGGTGGCGTCTCCAATGAACCTGTGCCCAAAGCACTGTTGGCTGAGAATGTCCTCTTCAGCTCGTATCAAGAATCACCTAAGTATTTGGATTCAACGTCCTCGTACAGCAACAATGAAACGCCTTGGACTTATGCGGTGTATGAACCGCCACTCAAGTACCACTATTTGAAGCGTCCCTATGAGTTGGTGCCTCGCACCTTGACCGACATGCCCAGTGTGAAGTTTGTGGGCAAAGATGGTCGTGAAGTGCCTCTTACGACACCAGCAGATCAAATTGCTGAAAGTGTGTTTGAGCTGAGAATTGAGCCCGGAATTCAATACCAACCGCACCCAGCATTTGCAAAGACGTCCGATGGCAAGCATCGGTACTTGTCATTGAAAGAATCCGATTTAGAGGGTAAGCGCCGCCCCTACGATTTTGAACACATGGGCACGCGCGAATTGTTGGCTGAAGACTATGCCTACGCCATCAAACGTTTGGCCACACCCCGCATCAAGTCGCCTTCGTTTGGTTTCTTGTCAGAAAAGATTGTGGGCTTGGCTGACTACGGCAAAGAAATCAAAGCCTTCAATGAAAAACTCAAAGAGGGTAAGTCAGCGCGAGAGGTGGGCCCTTTCGGTCATTTGCCATGGCTAGATTTCAGAGAGCACAAACTCACTGGCGTTGAAGTGCTTGATGCGCACACCTTGAAAATTCGAGTGGTTGGCAAATACCCGCAATTCAAGTATTGGTTGGCCATGACCTTTTTTGCGCCAATTCCTTGGGAAGTCGATGCGTTTTACGCCCAAGCGGGAATGTCGCGTCGTAACTTGAATCCAGACACCTGGCCCGTTGGTACGGGCCCTTACATGTTGACGGAATACATTCCGAATTCGCGCATGGAGCTGGTGCGCAATCCCAACTACCGAGGCGTTCCCTATCCCTGTGAAGGCGAAGAGGGGGACAAAGAAAAGGGCTTGTTGAAAGACTGTGGTCTTAAAACTCCCTTCGTGGACAAGGTGGTCTCGGTGATCGAAAAGGAAGCCACTTCGGTTGCGACCAAATTCATCCAAGGTTATTACGACATTCCTCAATTAGAACGTGGTGAGCCTGGCATTGGTTACCAGGTGTCGATTCAAGATGGTACAGGTCGCGCCAAAGAATTGTTGGAGCGCAAAATTCAATTGCCCAGCACCATTCAAGTCGGCTTTTGGCATTTTGGTTTCAATTGGCTCGACCCCGTCGTGGGGCTCGGCAAAACGCCAGAGGACCGTGTTCGCAATAAGAAGTTGCGCCAAGCATTGGCCATTGCTTTTGACTTTGAAGAGTACGTGTCCATTTTTGAAGATGACCGTGCGCAGGTCAATCACAGCGTTGTGGTGCCTGGCTTGTTTGGCAACAACTTGTCAAAGCCCAATCCTGTGGTTTACGACATTGCGGCCGATGGCAAATACAAACGCAAATCCATCGAAGTGGCCAAAAAGCTGTTGGCTGAAGCAGGCTATCCAGAGGGTCGTGACTCTAAAACGGGGCAACCCTTGATTTTGAATTACGACACTCAGGGTGTGGGCCCAGGTTACAAAGCTCGTTTGGATTGGGTGGCCAAGCAATTTGCCAAGTTGAACATCCAAATTGAAATTCGCAACACCGACTACAACCGTTTTCAAGACAAGATGCGCAAAGGTTCCGCGCAATTTTTCTTCTGGGGTTGGCTGGCGGATTACCCAGATCCTGAGAACTTCTTGTTTTTGTTGTACGGCCCTAATTCAAAGGCCAAATTTGATGGTGAAAACTCCAGCAATTTTGCGCATCCTGAATTCGATCAACTGTTTGATCGCATGAAGGATCTGGATGACACGCCCGATCGCGCTGCCCTGATTGGTCGAATGATTGCCATCATGCAGGACGAAATGCCCATGTTGTACGGTTGGTCAGAAGAGTTTGGTGGCGCTTATCACCAGTGGGTAGGTAACGGCAAGCCTTCCAACATCATTCGTGATAGCTTGCCCTATTTGCGCATTGATGCCCAACTCCGAACCAGCAAAATCAAAGAATGGAACCAAGCGATTTGGTGGCCTTTGGCCATCCTGCCTTTGCTGCTATTGGCTGTGGCATGGCCGGCATGGAAAGCTTGGCGTCGGCGACAGTCACAGCGTGCCGTTCAAGGTTCTGTCACCTCATCAAGGAGCATGTGATGTTCAGATTCTTAACCCGAAAATTGGCCTATGGTTTTGCCATTCTCATTGGCATCAACTTGCTAACCTTTGTCTTGTTTTTCAAAGTCAATACGCCTGATGACATGGCACGCATGCAGCTGGGTGGCAAACGCGTCACGCCCGATGCCATTGAAAAATGGAAAGCAGAACGCGGATACGACCGCCCGCTGTTTTTCAATGAAACAGAGCAGGGCGTGGCCCAAGTGACCAACACATTATTTTTGGACAGTTCCTTGCGCATGTTTGCTTTTGATTTTGGGCGTGCAGACAGCGGACGCGACATTGCTTCTGAAATCGTCCGACGTGCGGGTCCCTCGATCGCTTTGGCTTTACCAACTTTTGTGGTGGGTTTGGGCATTTCGATTGTGTTGGCCCTCGGCTTGGCTTTTTTCCGGGCCACCTATCTGGATTTTTGGGGCACCGTTTTGTGCGTGGTGTTCATGTCCATCTCATCCTTGTTTTTCATTGTGATGGGACAGTTCATGTTCTCTAGGGTTCTTCAATTGATGCCTGTTTCTGGCTTTGCGCCTGGCATGGATGCTTGGCGGTTTTTGGTGCTGCCCATTGCCGTTGGTATCTTGGCGCGCTTGGGTGGCGAGGTGCGATTCAATCGCACCTTGTTCATGGAAGAAATTGGCAAGGACTATGTGCGCACAGCACGCTCTAAAGGCTTGTCCGAAGCACGCGTGTTGTTGGTCCATGTGCTTCGCAATGCCTTAATTCCCATTTTGAGCGCCTCGGTGGCGGTCATTCCACTCTTGTTCATGGGCAGTCTCATCACGGAGTCATTTTTTGCCATTCCGGGCCTAGGCAGCTATTTGATTGAAGCCATTGCGGGCCAGGACTTTGCCATCGTGCGAGCCATGGTTTTCATTGGCTCCTTTTTGTACATCGTTGGTCTGATATTGACCGACATCAGCTACACCTTGGCTGATCCTCGCATTCGTTTGCAGTAAGCGCACCATGCAACCTGTATTTTTACTCACCGATTTATTTGTTTATGCCATTTTGCTGTTTGTACTTTGGTACATGTGGCGAGTGCGCTCCGACCGCAATTTAAGGGCCAATTGGCGCTTGGCCATGCACCGCCCCGTCTCCATGGTCAGCAGCATGGTGCTGGGCTTTTTCCTGGTCATTGCTTTGGCCGACTCTGTTCATTACCGAGAAGCACTGCCAGCTTCTACAGGCCAAACCAGCACGCAGTATTCCTCTGAGGCCAACTCTCTTTTAGACAACTTGTTGAAGCCCTTGGCGACAGCACGAGAGCGCAGTTATTCAGAGCCCTTGTCTGCTGTGGCTTTCAGAAAAGAAACCTTTGAGCGCGATGGCGTCTCGGTCCGTGACTACCCGCGCTTGCGATTTGGCGGCAAACATTTGCAAGATCCAGCCGCCGAACTTTCTGCAGATGTCTCGCGCAGAACGTGGGCTGCACTGGGATTGGGTTCTGCCATTGTTGTGAGCGTGATGTTGCTGGGATTTGCACTTGCAACGGCTCAAACAGGTCAATCTTTCTCTGCCGTGTTGACGCGCTTTCGAAATGGCCAAACCCTCTGGCCTTGGCGGTCGATGGCCATCACGTTTGCGGTTCTGGTCTTGTCAATAACGTGGGTTGTGATGCTGTCTCAGGGCTACCATGTCTTTGGCACTGACAGAACGGGTAACTCCGTTTTGGTGTTTGCATTGAAAAGTGTCAGAACTGCTTTGGTCATTGGCGGCCTCACCACACTCGTTGTGCTGCCTTTGGCATTGTTGCTAGGCGTCACTGCAGGTTATTTGCGGGGCTGGGTGGATGAAGCCATTCAATACTTGTACACCTTGTTGGCATCCATTCCCGATGTGCTGCTGATTGCTGCATCCGTTTTGCTGTTGCAAGTGTTCATCGATAAGAATCAAGGTGTTTTTGAAACATCACTTGAACGCGCTGATGCACGTTTGTTCTTCCTGTGTTTGATCTTGGGCATCACATCCTTCACAGGTTTATGCCGCTTGGTTCGCGGTGAAACTTTGAAGTTGCGAGAATTGGAGTACATCCAGTCGGCACGAGCATTCGGCGTCTCAACCCCTCGAGTCCTTTGGCGCCACATTGTTCCCAACTTGATGCATTTGGTGTTGATCAATACGGTGATGCAATTTTCCAGTTTTGTCTTGGCTGAGGCGGTTCTGTCTTATGTGGGTGTTGGCGTCGATCCTAAGACGGCAAGCTTTGGCGTCATGATCAACACAGCGCGCGCTGAGTTGGCCGCAACGCCATTGGTCTGGTGGACCTTGGCCACCGCTTTTGGGTTCATGTTTCTGATTGTGCTCAGTGCCAATTTGTTGGCCGATGCTGTTCGGGATGCATTTGACCCGCGAACCCGTTTACGCAGTGCCAGTTCCGTGGCGAACACAACGCAAGAGGTGGCCGCATGAGTCAGCAGTTGAACGTTCAGAATCTTGTGGTCGACTTGCAAACCGAGCAAGGCATGGCCAGGGCCGTCGATGCCCTTCATTTAACTTTGCAAAAAGGCCAAACCTTTGCCTTGGTCGGTGAGTCAGGCTGCGGCAAGTCGATGACAGCATTGTCATTGCTGCGCTTGTTGCCTGACAACGCGGTGATTCAAAACGGCAAAGTCAATTTGAACGATGTCGATGTTTTTAATCTGAGTGAAAAACAAATGCGCGCCATCCGTGGACGCCGTATTTCCATCATTTTCCAAGAACCTTCCACCAGTTTGAATCCCGTGATGACTGTGGGCGATCAAATTTTGGAAGTGATCTTTCAGCACACCAACCTCCAAGCTGAAGAGGCTCGAAAGAGCGCCATCGAGTGGCTTCAAAAAGTGGGTTTGCCAGAGCCCGAACGGAGAATGGGCAGTTATCCATTTGAATTGTCGGGCGGTCAATTGCAGCGGGTGATGATTGCCATTGCATTGGCTGCTGAACCCGATCTGTTGATTGCGGATGAACCCACCACCGCTTTGGATGTCACCATTCAGGCGCAAATTTTGGACTTGCTCAAAAGTCTTCAACAAGAACGTGGCATGGCCATGCTTTTGATTACCCATGACCTGGCCGTTGTCAGTGGCATGGCTGATCAAGTGGCCCTGATGTACGCGGGACAAATTGTGGAGGTGGCTTCGGCAGCGGATTTCTTTGTCCGTCCCTCTCATCCCTATGCCAAACTGTTGTTGCAAGCTTTGCCAGGTGAAGATTTGAGAGGTCGACAATTGGCGGCTATTCATGGCACGGTGCCGCCCCTCTCGCAAACCTTCAAGGGTTGCCGCTTTGCGCCACGTTGTCCCTACCAAACTGAAGCTTGTTCAGACAAAGCTGTCGCCATGACCGCCTTGTCTGACACGCACAATGTTCGCTGTGTGCGGGTGCACGATGCCAGTTTGCAGTCTTTGAGTTTGCCTCCCTTGTTGGAGCGTGCCCAAGAAACTTCTTTGGACCACGCGGTGTTGCTGTCTGTCAAGAATTTGTCGGTGACTTATTCAATGGGCGGTGGCGTTTTAGGTGGCAAAAAGACTTTTCAAGCCGTGAAGGGCGTCAGTTTTGACATTCAAAGGGGTCAGACCTTGGCTTTGGTAGGGGAGTCTGGTTGTGGCAAGACCACCATTGGGAAATCCTTGCTGCAGCTGTTGACACCACAGACCCAAGTGACGGGACAAGCCATCTTGCAAGGGCAAGACTTGTTTCAACTCAAGGGTCAGGCCTTGCAGGCTTCCCGCAAGCAAATGCAAATCATTTTCCAAAACCCATTTGCTTCCTTGAACCCACGCATGCGTGTTCAGGAAATTCTGGAGGAGGGCATGAAGAGTCTTCACCCAGAATGGTCTGTGGACCAACGAAAAGCAGACTTGAAGATTCTGATGGATCAAGTGGGATTGCGCGCTGATGCACTAGACCGCTACCCCCATGAGTTTTCTGGTGGACAACGACAGCGCATTGCCATTGCCAGAGCCCTGGCTGTGAAGCCCAGCTTGATTGTGTGTGATGAGCCAACTTCTGCTTTGGATGTGTCTGTGCAGGCCCAGATTTTGAATTTGCTGCGTGAATTGCAGGACCATCTGGGCGTGAGCTACTTGTTTGTCACTCACAACATCGGGGTGGTGGCTTATTTGGCAGACCGCGTTGCCGTGATGCATGCTGGCGAAATGGTTGAAATGGGGGTAGCTTCTCAAATTTTGAACAATCCACAGCATGCCTACACAAAATCATTGCTTTCAGCCGTGCCTCAACTCAATACGTCACTGTCTTAATTTGGCTCTTTTTTCCAACAAAATCGTTCCAAATCAAGGATTTATGGATTAGAATGCGAGCTTCACGACCAAACGGGCGGGTTTTCACCGCCCGTTTTTTTTGGTCGATCGATTAATGAGCAGGGTAATTACCTGTCATTTTTCTAGTCCTCAAACCTGAATGAAAAGACTGATTTCGCGTGGCATTGCAGCAGATTGTTGAAGAAACCGTAGCCGGACTTGGGTACGAACTGGTAGAGATTGAACGCTCTGCAGGTGGTCTTGTGCGCATCACCATCGACAACATCTGGGCAGAGGGTGTTGACCGAATGGACATTCCTTTTGTGACGGTGGAAGACTGCGAAAAAGTGAACAGGCAATTGATGTTTGCTTTGGAAGTTGACGGTGTTGAATATCGCCGTCTTGAAGTGTCTTCCCCTGGCATTGACCGTCCATTGCGCAATGACCGAGATTTGGCCCGCTTTGAAGGTGAATTGATTGACATCACCCTGAAGGCCCCCATGGGAGAGGCTGCGGCTGGATTGGTCAACGCTTTGCGCAAAAAGTTTCGGGGTACCTTGGAAAAAGCAGATGCCGAGAACACTTGGCAAATTGTGTGGTCCGATGCGCCAGAGCCCAAGCCTGGTGCGCGTGTCAGTAAAAAGAGACCGCCAGTTCCCATGCAAGTGCTGGGTTTCAGGCTAGACGAATTAAGAGAGGCGCGTCTTGCGCCAGTGGTTGATTTCAAGGGCCGTAAGCCCAAAATAGACTTAGGAGAGAATTAACATGAATCGCGAACTGTTGATGCTGGTTGAAGCTATCTCACGTGAAAAGAACGTGGAGCGTGACATCGTGTTCGGTGCTGTGGAGTCTGCACTGGCCCAAGCCACCAAAAAACTCTACCAAGGCGATGTGGACATTCGTGTTGCCATTGACCGTGACAGCGGCAATTACGAAACTTTCCGCCGCTGGCATGTGGTGCCTGATGAAGCGGGTTTGCAGTTGCCTGATCAAGAAATTCTCTTGTTTGAAGCACTCGAACAAATTCCTGACATCGAAGTTGACGAATACATCGAAGAGGGCGTCGAGTCTTTGCCCATTGGCCGCATTGGCGCCATGGCCGCCAAACAAGTCATCTTGCAAAAGATCCGTGACGCTGAGCGCGAGATGTTGCTCAACGAATTCATGGCACGTGGCGAAAAAATCTTGGTCGGCACTGTCAAGCGCATGGACAAGGGCGACATCATTGTCGAGTCTGGCCGTGTTGAAGGTCGTTTGCGCCGCAGCGAAATGATCCCCAAGGAAAACTTGCGCAATGGCGACCGCGTTCGCGCCATGATCATGGAAGTGGACCTGACTTTGCGTGGTGCGCCCATCATCTTGTCGCGTTCATCACCCGAGTTCATGGTTGAATTGTTCCGTCAAGAAGTTCCCGAAATTGAACAAGGACTTCTCGAGATCAAATCTTGTGCTCGTGACCCAGGCTCACGCGCCAAGATTGCCGTTTTGTCTCACGACAAACGTGTTGACCCCATCGGTACTTGCGTTGGCGTTCGCGGTACACGCGTCAATGGCGTGACCAACGAATTGGCTGGTGAGCGTGTTGACATTGTTTTGTGGAGTGAAGACCCCGCACAATTCGTCATCGGTGCATTGGCGCCGGCCAACGTTCAGTCCATTGTGGTTGACGAAGAAAAGCACGCCATGGATGTGGTAGTTGATGAAGAAAACTTGGCCATTGCCATTGGCCGTGGTGGTCAAAACGTGCGCTTGGCTTCCGACCTCACCGGTTGGAAAATCAACATCATGGATGCTGCGGAGTCTGCACAAAAGCAAGCCGAAGAAACAACAGGCATTCGTGCCTTGTTCATGGACAAGCTTGATGTGGACCAAGAAATTGCCGACATCTTGATCGAAGAAGGCTTCACCAGTTTGGAAGAAGTGGCCTACGTGCCCTTGCAAGAAATGTTGGAAATTGAAAGCTTTGACGAAGACACGGTCAACGAACTTCGTTCACGTGCCAAAGATGCCTTGCTCACACTTGAAATTGCACGCGAAGAAAGCGTGGAAGACGTTTCGCAAGATTTGCGTGACCTCGAAGGTTTAACCCCCGACCTCATTGCCAAGTTGGTTGAGGCAGGTGTTCACACACGTGACGACTTGGCCGATTTGGCCACCGACGAACTCACTGACATCACCGGACAAACCGATGGTGAAGCCACCGCCCTGATCATGAAAGCCCGTGAACATTGGTTCACTGGTCAGGCTTAAATTCAAGGAGGCAAGAACCCCATATGTCCAGTAATACCGTCGCCGAGTTCGCTAGCGAACTCAAAAAATCACCCGACACGTTGTTAGAGCAGTTGCGCTCTGCAGGCGTTGACAAGTCAGCGCCATCCGACGCACTGACTGAAACAGACAAGCAAAAGCTGCTGAGTTATTTGCAAGCGAGCCATGGTACCGCCACAGGTGAGCGCAAAAAAATCACCTTGGTTAAAAAATCAACCAGTGAAATCAAGCAGGCTGATTCAACAGGCAAAGCGCGCACCATCCAAGTTGAAGTGCGCAAAAAACGCACCTTCATCAAACGCGATGACGAGCTAGAAACTGAACAAGCGCCCGCCGCGGCAGAGCCTGCTGCACCCTTGATCGATCATGCTGAATTGGCGCGCCGCGAAGAAGAAGCACGCAGCCAAGCCGAACTGCTTCGTCGCCAAGAGGAAGCACTTGCAGAAAAACGCATCGAGCGCGAGGCCAAAGAACAGGCCAAACGCGAAGCAGCGCAAGCCCAAGAAGCCGTTTTGGCTGCTAACGCAGCTCAAAAAACACCCGAAGAAACTGCAGCAGAAGCCGCAGCCATTCGAAGCGCCAAAGCTGCAGCCGCACAACAGGAAGCAGACAGCATCAACGCAGCATCTAAGCCCGTTGACCCAAGCATTGCACAATCTGCTGAGGCAGAACGAGTGAACGCTGAAGCAGTCAAATTGTCTGAAAAAGCAGCGCAGAAAAAAGCTGCTGAAGATCAGGCTGAGCTTGACGCCAAAGCCGTTGTGGCTGATGAAGCTGCACGCGAACGTGATTTGAACTTGCGCCGCAACAAAGCATTGGCGGAGGCGGAAGCCATTCGCGCCATGATGAGTGGTCCGGCCAAAAAAGCCCCTGTCAAAGAAGAACCTAAAGCAGATCCTAAAGCCGCAAAAGGTACCTTGCACAAACCTGCTCAGGTCGCAGGCGCTACCGCCAAACGCGCACCTGCTGCGACGGACGCCAAAGATGCGGCACCGGGTGGTAACAAAGAAATTAAATCAGCCAAGCTTTCTTCAAGCTGGGCTGGCGATCCTGCTACCAAAAAGAAAGCCATCCCAACGCGTGGCGACACCAGTGGTGGTGTTGGCCGCAACAACTGGCGCGGCGGTCCTAAAAACCGTCGTGGCAATGACCGTGACCGTGAAGATCATGTTCAAGCCGCACCGGTCGAAGCGCGTGTCATTGAAGTGCACGTGCCTGAAACCATCACAGTGGCCGAGTTGGCGCACAAGATGGCCATCAAGGCCTCTGAAGTTATCAAGCAGTTGATGAAGCTGGGACAGATGGTCACCATCAATCAGCCCTTGGATCAAGACACTGCCATGATCTTGGTGGAAGAGTTGGGTCACAAAGCGGTCATTGCGGCTTTGGACGATCCTGAAGCTTTCACAGATGAAGAAGTATCCCAAAGTGACGCGCCACTCATGCCACGTGCCCCTGTGGTGACGGTCATGGGTCACGTTGACCACGGTAAAACTTCATTGCTCGACTACATTCGCCGTGCCAAAGTGGCTTCTGGCGAAGCCGGTGGCATTACGCAGCACATTGGCGCATATCACGTTGAAACTGCACGTGGCATGGTGTCCTTCTTGGACACACCAGGTCACGAGGCTTTCACGGCCATGCGTGCGCGTGGTGCTCAAGCAACCGACATCGTCATCTTGGTGGTGGCTGCCGATGACGGCGTGATGCCCCAAACCAAAGAAGCGATCAAACACGCCAAAGCTGCGGGTGTTCCCATTGTTGTGGCCATTAACAAGATCGACAAGCCCGATGCCAACCTTGACCGCGTCAAAGGTGAGTTGGTAGCCGAAGAGGTGGTGCCTGAAGAATTCGGTGGTGATTCACCGTTCGTTGGTGTGTCCGCAAAAACGGGTGCTGGTATTGACGACTTGCTCGAGCAAGTCTTGTTGCAAGCTGAAGTGCTTGAGCTCAGGGCGCCTGTCGATGCAGCCGCTAAAGGCTTGGTCATTGAAGCGCGTTTGGACAAAGGCCGCGGTCCTGTGGCCACCATTTTGGTTCAATCGGGTACCTTGTCAACTGGCGATGTGGTGTTGGCAGGTCAAACTTTTGGTCGCGTTCGCGCCATGTTGGACGAAAATGGCAAGCCCATTAAATCTGCTGGACCTTCTATCCCTGTTGAAATTCAGGGTCTCACGGAAGTGCCACAAGCCGGTGACGAGTTCATGGTTCTCAGCGACGAACGTCGTGCCCGTGAAATTGCCACTTACCGCGCAGGCAAGTTCCGCAACACCAAGTTGGCCAAGCAACAAGCCGCCAAGTTGGAAAACATGTTCAGTGACATGAATGCCGGTGAAGTCAAAACTTTGCCCATCATTGTCAAAGCCGACGTCCAGGGTTCACAAGAAGCCTTGGCCGCCTCATTGCTCAAACTGTCGACCGACGAGATCAAGGTTCAATTGGTCTACGCAGCGGTGGGCGGTATCAGCGAGTCCGACATCAACTTGGCGATTGCGTCCAAAGCGGTGGTCATTGGCTTTAACGTGCGTGCCGATGCAGGTGCCCGCAAACAAGCAGAAAGCAATGGCGTCAGCATCAATTACTACAACATCATTTATGACGCGGTAGACGAATTGAAAGCGGCCATGTCTGGCATGTTGGCGCCCGAGCAGAAGGAAGAAGTCATTGGTATGGCCGAAATCCGCACGGTGTTCGTGGCTTCCAAAATTGGTACGGTTGCAGGTTGTATGGTTACCAACGGCCAAGTTACGCGCTCTTCCAAATTCCGTTTGTTGCGCGACAACGTGGTCATTTACACCGGCGACATCGACTCCCTCAAGCGCCTCAAAGACGACGTTCGCGAAGTCAAAGAAGGTTTCGAGTGCGGTATCAAACTCAAAAACTACAACGACATTGCAGTGGGCGACCAACTGGAATTCTTTGAAGTTAAAGAGATTGCACGTACCCTGTAAACACTCAACCAGGCTCACATCATCATGGCTCGCAAACCAACCAGCTCAGCACACCGCGGTTTTCGCGTTGCCGACCAGATCCAACGCGATCTGTCGGAGCTGATTGCACGCGAGCTTAAAGATCCGCGTGTGGGCATGGTGACTTTGAATGCTGTTGAAGTCACACCCGATTACGCGCATGCCAAGGTGTTTTTCAGCATCATCACAGGCAAACCAGAAGAGGCCGCGGCTGGCTTGAATGCGGCTGCTGGTTTCTTGCGCAATGGCTTGTTCAAGCGTTTGCAAATTCACACCGTTCCAACGCTTCATTTCATTTTTGATCGCACCACTGAGCGTGCATCCGATATGAATGCCTTGATCTCCAAGGCAGTCGCTTCACGTTCAAAGGACGAGGAGTGATATGAACGCGCCACGCACCAGGGTGCAACGGCGCCCTGTGCATGGGGTGCTGTTGTTAGACAAGCCATACGGTATGTCCAGTAACGATGCTTTGCAAAAAGCAAAGTGGCTACTGCGCGCCGAAAAGGCGGGCCATACAGGTACCTTGGATCCATTGGCCACGGGTGTTCTGCCTTTGTGTTTTGGCGCAGCCACCAAGTTCAGCCAGCTGCACTTGGATGCAGATAAGTCTTACGAAGCCATTGTTGTTTTGGGTGTCCAAACCAGCACGGGTGATTTGGAAGGTGAAGTGGTTTCTGAAAAGCCTGTGAGTTTCACAGCGGATCAACTTCAACAAGTGCAAACAAAGTTCACTGGGCCGATTGATCAAATCCCCCCCATGTACAGCGCCTTGAAAAAGGATGGCAAAGCTTTGTATGACTACGCCCGCGCAGGCATTGAAGTGGAGCGAGAAGCTCGCCGCATCGTGATCTATTCATTGGCATTGGAAGAAATTGCGCCCGAGAATGAACATCGACGTTTGAAAGTCACAGTGACTTGTAGCAAAGGCACCTACATCCGCACCTTGGGTGAAGACATTGCCATTGCCCTAGGTACATGTGGACACCTTAGCGCGCTGCGTCGTATTCAAACAGGTCCATTTAAAGAAGCCGTATGCCTGAGCATTCAAGATTTAGAAGCTTTGCCTGAAGCAGAGCGAGAAATGAAATTGTTGGCTGTCGATGCTTTGCTCGATGGTCATACCCCTGTCACCTTGCCCCCAGATGATGCGGGCAGATTCTTAAGCGGCGTGCGACGTCGAGGCGATTGGCCCGACAACCTGCATGTTGCTGTGTACGGCGATTCACCGCGCGCGCTCCTGGGCACTGCGCATGTGAAAGCTGGTGAACTTATTCCTGGGCGCTTGTTAAGCCCCCTAGAAATTCAATCAATTTTGGAGAAGGCCTTAGCATGAGTAGACAAATTCGTAACATCGCGATCATCGCCCACGTTGACCACGGTAAAACCAC
>CANGCI010000026.1 GCA_947451995.1 Comamonadaceae bacterium
AGCCTCCATACCCAACACGGCGGCCATCGCACCAGCGCCAACGGCCACTGCATCTTGCATAGCGGCTGCACGGAACCGCACCAAAGGCGCGGCTTGTGCCAATGTCAAAACGCCAGAAGCGACCAATGCCGAATACTCACCCAAAGAATGGCCCGCAAGCACAGCGGGCTTGGCACCACCTTCTGCCAACCAGGCACGATAAGCCGCAATGGCCGAAACCAACATCACTGGCTGCGTGTTGGTGGTCAGTCCCAGTGCTTCCTTGGGCCCGTTGTGAATCAGCGCACCCAAATCTTCACCCATGGCATCGGAGGCCTCTTGGAGGGCTTCCTTGACGGCAGGATGATCGCCCCATGCGTCCAACATGCCCACGGATTGTGAGCCTTGACCAGGGAAAACGAAAGCAAATGCACTCATGATGTCTGTACAGAATTTTTCAATATTTTAAGAGGACAGATCCCCAAGTAAAACCACCACCGACGCCTTCCAGCATCAAGGTTTGACCTTTGGAAATTTGTCCAGAACGAACACCGTGGTCCAGCGCCAGTGGAATGGATGCAGCAGACGTATTGCCGTGCTGATCGACCGTGACAATGACTTTTTCCATCGGCATTTTGAGTTTGCGAGCCGTGCTTTGCATGATGCGAATGTTGGCTTGGTGCGGAATGAGCCAATCGATGTCGGAATCGTTCAAGCCCGCCTTACCCAAGGATGCGCGTGCGGTTTCTTCCAACACGCCAACAGCCAACTTAAAGACCGCCTGACCGTCCATTTTCAAAACGGGATCACCCAAAATGGCACCGCCCGACACGTGGCCAGGCACACACAAGATGTCGGAATATTTGCCATCGGCATGGATGTCAGTAGCCAAGATACCAGGGGTGTCAGAGGCTTCCAGCACAACAGCACCGGCGCCGTCACCAAACAAGACGCAAGTGGTGCGATCTTTGAAATCCAAGATGCGGCTGAAGACTTCGGCACCAATGACCAGAGCACGCTTGGCAGTACCGGTTTGAATCATGGCATCGGCCACGGTCATGGCATAAATAAAGCCGCTGCAAACCGCTTGAACATCAAACACGGGGCAGCCTGCAATGCCCAATTTGTTTTGAAGCAAAGCGGCCGTAGATGGGAACACCATGTCTGGCGTGGAGGTGGCAACGATGATCAGATCGATGTCAGAAGCTTGGCAGCCTGCAGCGGCGATGGCTCTGCGTGCAGCCTCTGCACCCAGATCACTGCTGCCAACGCCAGCATCAACAAAATGTCGAGCCCGGATGCCGGTGCGCTCAACGATCCACTCGTCAGAGCTTTCGATGCCTTGTGCGGCCAATTCGGCCACCAAATCGGCATTGGTCAATCGCCGTGGGGGCAGATAGCTGCCTGTGCCTGAAATACGTGAATAAATGGTCATTCGGTAGCGGCCGCGTGAGCCGAATCCTCAGATGAGGCGCCTTGCATGGCCAACAAAGGGGCTGCATGGGCAATTCGGGCCGCAACACGGCTGAGCAGTTGATGTCTAGCCGCATCATACGCTCGGTTGAGTGCAGTTTCGAAGGCCAGCTCGTCGGCTGAGCCGTGACTTTTAAAAACCAATCCACGCAAACCCAACAAGGCAGCGCCGTTGTAGCGGCGATGGTCAACCCTGTTTTTAAACGAATTTAGAACAGGATAAGCAAAGATGGCAGCAATTTTGGTGAAGATATTGCGAGAAAACTCAGATTTCAAGAAGCCACCCATCATGGTGGCCAAGCCTTCGCTGGTTTTTAGAGCGACATTGCCCACAAACCCATCACACACCACGATGTCGACGGTGCCCTTGAAAATATCATTGCCTTCGACGTTGCCATAAAAGTTCAAATCGCCGGAATTGCCGGCAGATCGCAGCAGTTCACCTGTTTTTTTGATGATTTCGTTGCCTTTGATGGCTTCTTCACCAATGTTCAACAAACCCACACTGGGGCTTTCATTGTCTTGCAACACCGAAACCAAGGCTGAACCCATGACTGCAAACTGAAGCAGGTGCTCGGGCGCACAATCGACATTGGCTCCCAAATCCAGCATGGTGGTGCCACCGCCTTTGAAATTGGGCATTTGTCCCGCAATGGCCGGTCTGTCGATGCCGTCCATTGTTTTCAGAACGTAGCGTGCGATAGCCATCAATGCACCCGTATTGCCAGCAGATACAGCAGCATCAGCTGCGCCAGACTTAACCTGCTCGATGGCCACGCGCATCGATGAGTCTTTTTTACGGCGCAACGCAACCTCAACCGGGTCGTCCATTCCCACCACCTCGGAGGCTGCGACGACTTCAACACGCTCATGCTGAAATCCGGCCAAAGCCTCTGGCTGCCCCACCAACAACAGTCGGGCTGCAGGATGTTTTGCTAAAAAGTTACGACACGCCGGCAGGGTAATGCGAGGACCATGATCCCCGCCCATGCAGTCGACAGACAGCGTGAAGATTTCTTTGGAGGACATGTTTCTTAAAAGCGCAAAAACAAAGGCCCGAGGCTACCTTGAATGTAGCATCGGGCCTTTGTGTCTAGCGTCAGTTAGGCTTCTGACTTGTTCTTCAATACTTGGCGACCACGGTAGAAACCGTTGGGGCTGATGTGGTGACGCAAGTGTGTTTCGCCAGTTGTTGGCTCGACAGCGATACCAGGCACGTTCAGTGCGTTGTGTGAACGGTGCATGCCACGTTTGGAAGGTGACTTTTTATTTTGTTGAACAGCCATGATGGCTCCTTAGAGGCGTTGTAAGCAGCGTAATTTTTGCAACGCAGCTTTGGGTTAAATGGTGGACTCACGTCCCTGAAAGACGCGAAGCCGCTGATTATAGCCCAATCTTTTGAGCCCTTCTAGGGCTTTAGTGTGGTTTTTGTTTCAATTGCGCAAGGGCGGCAAAAGGATTGGGTTTGGCTGCCAAAGCCTCCTCAAAAGCCTCGTCAGCAACCGAAAGCGTCACCGAAGCAGGACAAATCTCATGTTTGGGGACGATGGGCGCCGACATGATCAACTCATCCTCAATCAAGGCCCAAACATCCAACTCAGGGGCTAAAACCAACAAATCCTCTTCAGATTCATCATCTTGCGCCTCAGCCGTGGCTTCATCGGCCACAAAGCGGAAGGATTGATCTGAAAACACATCCACCAACACTGGCCCCATGCATCGCTGGCACTGCATGGGCAGACTGACCTCGGCTGACAAATGCAACCAGATTTGCGCATCCCCACCTGTGACGGGGACCATTTCACCAGTCAGTGACCACGAAACTTGCGAACTGGGCGCTGTTTGTCCTTCGCCAGACCATGCCAAGTCTGACAAACGCTCAAAATGCGCCAAACTTTCCTGACCTTGCGCATTCAGGCCGTCCCGGGCAAAGGCCTTGACGTTGAAGTGTTTCAAATCAATTTTTTTATCCATGGCTGCAGTGTAAGAGAATTGAGGCATGTCCAAAGACAATTCAACCCACCTATCCCCCGCTTCAAGTCGCACTTTGATCTTGGGTTCAAGCTCACGTTACCGCAAGGAATTGCTGTCCCGGCTGAACATTCCCTTTGAGGTTGCAGCCCCCGAGGTGGACGAAACACCCCACATCAACGAAACGCCCAGAGATTTGGCGCTGCGTTTGGCCTTGGCCAAAGCACGGGCGGTTGCCAGCAAAAACCCGGAGGCCGTGGTGATTGGCTCAGATCAAGTGGCCGACCTCGAAGGACAAGCCCTGGGCAAACCAGGCAATCACGCCAACGCAGTGAAGCAATTGCAACGCATGCGCGGCAAAACCGTCATTTTTCAAACGGCGCTCTCGGTGATTTGTTTGGCCACAGGTTTTGAGCAAACGGACTTGGCCGCCGTGAAAGTGACCTTCAGAGATTTGACTGACGCAGAAATTGAGTCCTATCTGAAAGCCGAAGAACCTTACGATTGCGCCGGCAGCGCCAAAAGCGAAGGCCTTGGCATTGCCTTGTTGGCAGCCATCGACAACGACGATCCAACCGCTTTGGTGGGACTTCCTTTGATCAGAACTTGCCACATGCTCCGCGCCGCTGGGGTGAAATTGCTATGACAAGCGCTGGCAAAAATTTGGGCAAACTTTATTTGGTGCCAGCGCCTTTGGATTTTGGCTGCAAGCAAGAAGCAGCGCTTGATAGCGTCATGCCAATGGGCACGGTCCAAGCTGCCGCCAACATCACCCACTGGATTTGTGAAAACGCAAAAACAACACGCGCTTATCTCAAACGCATTGACGCAAGCTGCCCGCTTTCAGCGCCCATTCAATCTCAAGTGATCACCGAGCTGCCAAGGGAAGTTCATAAAAAAGGCGATCACCAAGGTGGCTTCGATGCCAAGCCATTGCTGGCAATGGCAATGCAGGGACATGACATGGGATTGGTGAGTGAAGCAGGCATGCCAGCGGTTGCAGACCCCGGCAGCTCTGTGGTGCGCGCTGCCCACGACCTTGGCATTCAAGTCGTGGCCTTGGTGGGCCCTGTGTCTCTGTTGTTGGCTTTGGCCAGCAGCGGCATGAATGGCCAAAACTTTGCTTTCGTGGGGTACTTGCCTCAGGATGCACAAGAACGCAGCCGCCGCATCAAAGAATTAGAACTGCTTGCACACAAGACCGGGCAAACGCAGTTGTTCATTGAGACGCCTTATCGCAACGCACCGCTGTGGTCTGCGCTGGTGCAAACGCTTCAAGGTAATACGCGCTTGGCATTCAGCAGCGGCATTACCTTGCCCGATGCCACGCATCGCAGTACAGCTGTTCAGCAATGGCGAAAATTGGCCGCAGGTCAATTGCCCGATGGCCTTAACAATCAAACGCCCGCCGTATTTGCCATTGGCAATTGAAGGCTAGCGTACAAAAAGTTCAACGAATGGGGCTACTGGCGCGCATGGCACGCCAAGCACCCTCGCCCATAGCGGCACCAAAACGTTTGACCAGTCGCTCGGCCACATTGTCGCGGCGAGAGTAGTCAACCAACTCTTCAGCCTTGACCACGTCTCTTGCAACTTGATCAAGACTTCCTAACTCATCGGCCAAGCCCAACTCAACGGCTTGCTGGCCTGTCCAGAACAAGCCGCTGAACATGTCAGGCGTTTCTTTCAAGCGATCGCCACGGCCTTTTTTAACCACGGCAATGAACTGACCGTGAATGTGATTCAACATGGTCTGCGCGTGCTTTCTTTGCGCATCTGTTTGAGGACTGAAGGGGTCTAAAAAGCCTTTGTTCTCACCCGCTGTCATGAGGCGTCTTTCAACGCCCAATTTGTCCATCAAGCCCGTGAATCCAAAACCATCCATCAAGACGCCAATGCTGCCCACAATGCTGGCCTTGTCGACATAAATTTTGTCGGTAGCAGCCGCAATGTAATAAGCCGCAGAAGCGCATGACTCCTCGACAACGGCATAAATGGGCTTCTTGTGCAAAGCCTTCAAGCGAACAATTTCATCGTTGATGATGCCCGCCTGCACGGGACTTCCGCCTGGTGAGTTGATCAACAAAATCAAGCCTTGCGAGCCTGTGTCCTCGAGGGCTGCACGCATTGCGGCCACCACATTCTCGGCACTGGCGTCTGACCCATCGGCAATTTCACCTTTGATGTTGACCAATGCGGTATGCGGCGTGGTGATGTTGGTTGCCGTTTGATTGTGCGAAAAAATTTGCCACAAAACGACCACCCAAAACAACAGCCAAGCCAAGCGCAAACCCATCTTCCAGCGACGTGCGGCTTGTTGCTCTTTCAAATTGGCTTGCACCAAATCAGAAAGCATCTGGCGCTCCCAAGCGTTTGCAGCCTGCGATGGCGAAGCAGCGCTTGCAGGATGAGGACCGCTTTCTAGAGAAGTGGCCGATGCACCGAAAGATTCAGGATGTTCAGTACTCATGAGAACTCAAAAGGTTTTAAATTGAAATCAGTATGCCAGTGAACCACACCGCCTTGCTCGGACAAGGTGATTGGGATCAATCCGCCATTGCAAGGCCCACCCGCACATGCGCCAGAGTCTGGTCGGTACATGGCGCCATGGGTTGCGCACATCAAAAACTGTCCAGATGTATCGAAGAAACGATTGGGTTGGTAATCCATTTCCATGGCGACATGACTGCACCGATTTAAATAGGCGTGCACCTGCCCCTTGAAGCGAATGGCAAAAGCTCGGCAGGTTTGTCCGCCGTAGATGACATCAAAGGGCACGGCCAAGCCACTGTCGACCAAGTCCTTGGAATTGCACAAAGAAATTGCTTCGCTCATGAAATACCTCTTATCGAATCAAATCAAAACAACCAGGGCCTCATGCATTCGCCAACAACCATTCATGCAAGGCTGGCACTGAATGCGCCACAAACAGCGGCTTCAAATCATGGAACGCCGCGGGTTCGTGAGCGCCATAACTCACCCCCACGCTGGCGCATCCTGCATTCAAAGCCATTTGCAAATCATGTGTCGTGTCGCCAATCATGAGTGTGCGCTCTGGCTCAACGCCAAATTCACGCATCAACTCCTGCAGCATCAGTGGGCTGGGTTTGCCGGCCGTTTCGTCTGCTGTTCTTGAACCATCAAAGGCGCCTTTCAACTCAACAGCATGCAAGGCTTCATTCAAGCCCTTGCGGCTTTTACCCGTAGCAACCGTGAGCCAATGATGACGCTCTTTCAGATCAGCCAGCATCTCCAGGACACCCTCAAACAAAATCAAGTCATTTTGGTGGGCCATGTAATGGTGGCGGTAACGCTCCCCAAGTTGAGGGTATTTTTCAACGGGCACATCGGGGGCAGCATGGGCCAGAGCCTGCATCAAAGCCATGCCAATGACATAAGAGGCCGCCTCCTTCGTAGGCTCCTTCCCTCCCACATCCACCACAGCGCGCTGGATGCAGCGGGTGATGATGGCGGTTGAGTCAAACAGCGTACCATCCCAATCGAAGGCGATCAGGTCAAATTGCCGTGGGCGTTGATTTTGATTTGACATGATTTGCATAGAGTTGTAATTCGGGAGGCAGCGGCGATTTCAAGGTCACCCGTTTGCCCGTGGCAGGGTGCGTAAATTCCAAACGCCAGGCATGAAGAAACATGCGTTTCAAACCTTGCTTGTTTAAAGTCTTGTTCCACTCAAAGTCGCCGTACTTGTCATCGCCCGCAATGGGATGGCCTTGCGAGGCCAGATGCACTCGAATCTGGTGAGTTCGCCCGGTTTTGATAGTGACTTCTAGCAAGGTACAGCCTTCCAAGCGCTGCGCCACCTTGACCAAGGTGATGGAGCGCATGCCATCGGGATCGTCATTCGAGGTCACGCGAACACGCCGCTCGCCATCAGGAAGCAAGTACTTGTGCAGCGAACTGTCGATAACTTTCAGCTTTTCCGGCCAACTTCCCTGAACAAGAGCCAAATAGGTCTTGCCAGTTTCCCGTTCCCGAAACTGATCTTGAACGTGTTTCAAGGCGCTTCGCTTCTTGGCAACCAACAAAATTCCACTGGTTTCACGGTCTAGGCGGTGAACCAACTCCAGCAACTTGGCCTGTGGCCGGGCCTGCCTCAATTGCTCAATCACACCAAAACTAACCCCCGATCCGCCATGTACCGCCACGCCAGCGGGCTTGTCGATGGCCATCAAAGCGTCGTCTTCTAACAACAGTGGAAATTCACGTCCCGGCGCCGGTCTGGCCGCCTTTTCTGCCACTTTGTCCGAAATCCGGACAGGGGGAAGTCTGACCACATCACCGTTCTCAATTCGGGTGTCGGCCGAGGCGCGGCCCTTGTTAATCCTCACTTCGCCGCTGCGAATGATCCGGTAAACGTGGGTTTTGGGCACCCCTTTGAGGTGACGAATGAGAAAGTTGTCCAGCCGCTGGCCCGCCGACTCTTCATCGACGGTCAACCATTTCACTTCCAAAGCCGGATTTGTGCCCGGGGAAGTGGTCGATTGGGAGGCTTGGGGCCCTATAATGTGATTCACCGGCGTTGTGCTGTAAGTGGTTGATTTGAATGGAAATGAATTCCTGATGACAGGAGTTTAGTTCACTCTCCACCCACATACGCCGTAAGTTCGATGCCGCCATGAGCGAAATCTGCAGACTGAAGGCCAGGGCCAACAGTGGCAGACCACCTTTTTGGTTGGACCGATGCTTTGAAACCCAGATACGGAATATTTTTATTCAGTAGCTTTTCAGCTACTGAACGGATTGAGTCGAAATGAGTGTGTTGTTTGGATCTTTGCTGTCTTTTCTGCAGTGGCTGTTTGCGCCACTGGAGACACCATCGCCTGCGCGCACCCACAGCCTCGACGCTTCCACGCGCCCCTGTCCACATTCCTGCGACTCATTTGCGCACATGAATGTCGGACTCTTTTGGCAATTCCCTTCGTTTCGAACGTCAGTCTCGGCACCGTTGGCTCCTTGAGAGCTGGTTGTTAAACAGGTGATCCGGCCCCAACGCCACGCATGGCGGGGTGGGTATTGCTGACACATAAAGAAGGGATGCATCATGAAACGGATGCTGATCAACGCCACGCAGGCTGAAGAACGCCGCTTGGCCATCGTCGATGGACAAAAACTCCTCGACTACGAAATTGAAATTGAAGGCCGCGAGCAACGCAAAGGCAACATCTACAAAGCAGTTGTCACACGCGTCGAGCCCTCGCTCGAAGCTTGCTTCGTGGACTACGGCGAAGAACGCCACGGCTTCTTGCCCTTCAAAGAAATCTCTCGCCAATACTTCGCCGAAGGTGTTTCTGTTAGCCAAGCACGTATCAACGATGTGATTCGCGAAGGCCAAGAACTCTTGGTGCAAGTCGAAAAAGAAGAACGCGGCAACAAGGGCGCAGCCCTCACCACCTTCATCAGCTTGGCAGGTCGTTATGTGGTTTTGATGCCCAACAACCCCCGCGGTGGCGGTGTCAGCCGACGCATCGAAGGCGATGATCGCGCAGAGCTCAAAGAAGCCATGGACCAATTGGAATATCCCAAAGGGATGTCCATCATTGCCCGCACCGCCGGCATTGGTCGCAGCGCACCAGAGCTCCAATGGGACTTGAACTACTTGCTCAAATTGTGGTCTGCCATCGATGGCGCAACGCAAGGCGGCAAAGGTGCCTTCCTGATTTACCAAGAATCCAGCTTGGTGATTCGCGCCATTCGCGATTACTTCAACAGCGACATCGGCGACATCCTGATCGACACCGACGACATCTACGAACAAGCTCAGCAATTCATGAGCCACGTGATGCCTGAGTTCGCACCGCGTGTGAAGCGTTACCGCGACGATGCCCCCTTGTTCAGCCGCTTCCAAATTGAGCATCAAATTGAATCGGCTTATGCCCGCACGGTGCAGCTGCCTTCTGGCGGCGCCATCGTGATTGACCACACTGAAGCTTTGGTTTCAGTGGACGTCAACTCTGCGCGCGCCATCAAAGGCGGCGACATTGAAGAAACTGCCACACGCACCAACCTTGAAGCTGCCGACGAAGTGGCACGCCAAATGCGCTTGCGCGACTTGGGCGGCCTGATCGTGATCGACTTCATTGACATGGAAGAGTCACGCAACCGCCGCGAAGTGGAAAACCGCTTGCGCGATGCTTTGCGCCAAGACCGTGCCCGTGTTCAATTTGGTTCCATCAGCAAATTTGGCTTGATGGAAATGAGCCGTCAGCGTTTGAAGCCCGCCTTGTCAGAAGGCTCTTCAATCCCCTGCCCTCGTTGCGGTGGCTCTGGCCATGTGCGCGACACCGAGAGCTCGGCTTTGCAAATTTTGCGCATCATCCAAGAAGAGTCCATGAAGGACAATACCGCCGCAGTGCACGCCCAAGTGCCTGTCGAAGTGGCCTCTTTCTTGTTGAACGAAAAGCGCCCTGAAATTGCCAAGATTGAATTGAAACAACGCATCAATGTGCTGTTGGTTCCCAATAAATCTTTGGAAACACCTCACTACAAACTCGAGCGCTTGAAGCACGACGATCCCCGTTTGGACAACATCGAAGCCAGCTACACCATGGCTGAAGAAGTCGAAGATCCAACCACGGTGACACGTCGCTCACAAGAGCCCACCAACCGTCAAACACCGGTCATCAAAGGCGTATTGCCTGACGCACCAGCGCCAGCCTCATTGCCAAAAGCTGAGACGGCCAAACCCGCCAAGCCTCAAGCAGGCAAGGCTGAAGCCAAAGCTGAAAGCAGCGGCGGTTTCTTTGGGTGGTTGAAGCGCTTGTTTGGCGGCGACACCGAAGCCAAGACTGAACCTGCGAAAAACGTTGGCAAGCGTGGCGATCGCGCTGGCAAAGAAGGCGACCGCACTGAACGTGGCGAGCGCAACGGCGAACGTCGTGGCGGTCGTGGTGGTCGTGGCGGCCGTCGTGGTGATCGCAACGATCGTGGCGACCGCAGCGATGCAGAGCGCAGCGACAAAGGTGAGCGCAACAATGAGCGCACGGAAGGTCAGGAAACACGCGCACCTCGCGAAAACGGCGGCAACCGCCGCGGCGGCGAACGCAATGAGCGTGGTGGTCAACGCGGCGAACGCCGTGAAAACGGCAACAACCTTGCCGGCCAATCTGCAGATGCCAGCAACGTCAGTGCGGATGCTTCTGAATTGAACAATTCAGAACAGCGCAACGAGTCGCGCGGTGAACGTGCACCTCGCGGTGAAGGTCGTCGCGAACGCGGTGAAGGCCGCCGTGAGCGTGGTGACCGCGGCGAGCGACGCAACCAAGATGGCAATCGCCCCAATGCATCTGCAGACAATGCAGACCCATTGGCACCCGCCCAAGGCTTGACCAACGACAACACCTCAGATGCAACTTCGCAAGAAGAGCGCGCTGACGGCAATCAAGGCACGCCAGAACGCAGAGAGCGTCGCTCACGTGATCGTTACGGTCGCGACCGCAGAGAGCGCAATACCGGCGCTGACAGCACCGCAACAGATGAAGCCCATGCAGCCCCCGCCGAAAACACTTCAGCGGATCAGGCTCACGAAGCAGAAGCGCCTGCAACGCGCTCATACTTCGATCGGGCGGCTGCGCCTGCAGCGGCAACGACGCCTGTCTCAGTGCAATCTGCAGAATCCACAAGCATCACACCAGCAGCCCCCGCTGCTGCACCTGCAACTGCGACATCTGCATCCTCGCCTACAACAGCACCCACAGGTTTGCCCAAAGTGCAAACCTATGTGTTGCCCGTTGCAAGTTTGATTGAAGTGGCAGAAGGCTCTGGCTTGAAGTGGGTCAACTCAGATCCTGAGAAGATTGCGCAAGCGCAAGCAGCCATTGCCGCAGAACCCAAGCCTGTGCACGTTCCTCGCGAGCGTCCACCTGCAGTGGTGATTGACGAAGGTCCCTTGGTCTTGGTGGAAACACGCAAAGACCTGAACAACCTGAACCTGCCCTTTTAAATCAAAAGAACAGGAATGAAAAAAGGGACCTTCGGGTCCCTTTTTTTCAATCCATCGCAGCTTTTTTCAAGGCTTGCAATGCAGCTGCGACATCCTCTCGCTGCTCTGCCAATTCTGCAACCGCACGCCAAGCTTGGCGCCGCAATTGTGGGTCTTCCAATGCAGGCGCAGCTTGCGCCAACAAGACTTGCGCCTTGCCCCACAGCTGTCGCTTTTGACACAAGCGACCCGCTAAGAACTGCAGCAAGGCATCACGTGGATTGGCTTTTTGAGCTGTCTCAATCGACACCAACCATTCGCGCTCTTGTGGGCTGTCTTGTCCCGTGAAACTCAAATCCAGCGTTTGGACCAGCTTCAGCTGCTGCGCCTTAGACAATGCTTTGTTGTTGGGCTGCAGTTTGTTCCAAATCGGTTTGAGCCAGGTTCTTGCAACGGCTGGATCACCTTTCAATTGGAGCCAATGCTGCGCTGCTTGAATGGCCAAATCGCTGGACTGGCGCTGCGCTTCACCCAGGCGTGTCCAGAGTCTTTGCATCTGACCCAATTCATGCGTTTTGGCAATCAATTCAAAGACCAAACTGCGGACCATGCTTTCAGCCGCTTCAGTTGTAAAGGCCCGGTGTTTGATCAACAACAAGGCCGTGTCCAAAGCTTGAGAAGGCTCTCCCGCCAATCGCGCTGCCTTCAAACGCAAACGCATGGTCAGCGTGCGGCGTGAGACGCCTTGTGGCAAGCGGTCTAACCAGAGGAGGCTCTCGGCGGCATCGCGATCGTCGAGTGACCAACGTGCAGCGCGCAACATGGCACCCTCCATCAAAGACTGTCTGAGCCCTGCTTGACCCGACATGGGTTCTTGCAAGGCCGCATCGAGATGGACCTGCCTTGCCGCCTTGTCTTGAAGTGCGTGCGCCGATTCTGCAGCCAAGATGTGCGCCACACTGCGAAGTGCACCGGCATGCTCCAACACTTCGCCGGTTTCACTCAAAGACTTCTCGCGCACTAAAACCAATTCAGCGGATTTTCGGGCACGCAAAAACCGACCTTCCATGAATTGCGCCATACCCTCCAACAAGGCCGCATGCGCTGCACGCTCCTTTTGTTGCATGCGCCAACGTTTGGCTTGCCTTGGCAACTCAAACAATGCCGTCAAAGCGCGCTGGGCCCAGTGCATGGTGAGCAAAATCAGCACCAATCCAAACAAGACCAGGTTCAGGGAGACGTCAACGCGGTAGGGGGTCCAAAAAATGGACACGGTGCCCACATTGTTGGACGCCAACAAAGCGGAGGCCACAGCCACCGCAAACAAACTCATGAGCCAAAGAGCAGCACGCATGGTGATTTACTTTCCAGCTGACGCAGTGGCCAACGCTGCCAGCGAACCATCCAAACGAGGGATGGGGCTGCCCTTGCTGAGGCTTTGCGCTTTGTCCAACAACTGCAAAGCTTGCTGCGTTTTGCGCGCACTGGGATCGAAGTATTTTTTAAGTGCCACCGAGACAGCTTGCAAGTCTGATTTGGCTGTATCGCCCTGACGCGCCAGCAAACTCAAGCGCGCATTGAGCAATTTCAACTTGAGGTTTTCACGCAAAAAGAAACCCTGCTCAGGCGCCAACAAAGCGGCTTCTGGGCTGTCGATGCGGCTGACGCGCAACAAGCCGCGAGCTTCCACCAAGACACGCTCTAGCGCCTGCTTCCACCAAGGGGCATTGACAGGGATACCCGCTGCTGCGCTTTCGACAGCTTGAATGGCATTGGTTTGAGGGCGATTGTTGTCAATGGCCAAAGGCAACTCATCGGCCATGGCCACCAAATCGTCCAGCACCAGCAACATGCCAGGCAAGTCTGTGATTTGGGCAGATTTAACGGTCTCTAAATCGCGGTCAATGGCGCGCTGAATGGTCATCAAGCGAGGATTGGATGCGCGGTGCAATCGCTGTTGGGCTGTTTTCAATGCGCCCAACAAAGGCTCTAAGCTGCTGGTCAATTGCGCTTGTTGTTGCGCCAAGCGCAGCGACGATTCAATGTCCAACACCAGATTTTCATCTCGTGAACGCGACAAGGATTGAATCAATTCTTCCAACTGCGCACGTTGCAAAGCGGCCTCACCCAAGCGTGACTCAACCAAGGCCATTCGCGCCGCACTGTCTTTGACACTGTCTTGCGCTTGTTTGGCCCAAGCTTTGGCTTCTAAGGATTGCTGACCTGCATCGGCACTTTGCCTTGCCAACTGACCTTGAATGCGGGATAACTTTTCCCATAGCAAAGCACTGAAGGCAACGGCCAAACCCGCTAAAACCAGAGGCACCCAAAACGTCAGTGGTCGACGGGGGGGCAACTCAGCCTTTGGGGCAGGCTGCAATGGGGCTGCAGGATCGGGCGAGGCGGTAGGTTGTTCAGTGCTCATGCCAGCGATTTTATAGATGCCAGCATGGAACGGATACCCGGCGCAGCAATTGACACTTGCTGCCAGCCCGATTTCTGGGCCAATTGGGCCATGCGAGGGTGTGTCACCACCGCCTTGGCCTTGGACCAATCAATGCCGGGGCACTGTGACATCAGACTCTCAATGGCTGCGGAGCTACTGAACAACCACACAGCATCTTGGGCCACGTAAGCCGAGGCCTGCGCCTGCAGCGCCGGCGAGAGCAAGGTGGGCAAGCGCCGATATGCGGCAACAGCTTGCACTTGCACTTGGGCGTTTTCAAGTTGTTGCGCCAACCAATCGCGACCTGCAATGGCACCTGATTCGTCGGCACCCCGTATGAACAGCACGCGCATGCCCGGGGTCACTTGGCCAGAAACCACTTGCCAAAGCGACTCCGAATCCAATTGCGCAGCAAGGCTCGAAGGTTGATCGATTTGACTTTCTGGAATACCGCAAGCTTTGAGCGCTGCCGCAGTGCCTGGGCCGGTACACCAAGCGCGAGCCCCTTGTTGGAAGTGCGTCAGCCATTCGGGTGTCGTGGCCAAGGCTTGGGCCAAAAATCGCACTGCATTGGCGCTGACAAACATCACAGCCTGACTTTGCAACAGAAGCTCACACGCTTTTTGAGCTTCTGGTGCCGTCATGAAGTCTGACAAATCAAGCAAGGGAAACAGACTGACCTTGAAACCCGCCTCTTCCAAAGAGCCCGCCCAAGATGCAGCATCTTGTTCTGGCCGGGTGATGATGACCTGCTGCATGCGGGTGGAGAGCAGGCTCAATGAGCCCCACCTCGCTTCAAATCATGGGCCACTTGAAGACCCAAGGCTTCAGCATCTTGCAGACTGCTCACCGCACCTGAGATGGCCGCATTGACCAATTGGGTAGCGCCCTCTGGATCGCCCCATGCAGCCCTCAAGCTCAAGACTTCGCCTGTCAAAGTGGCATGCGCCGCCAAGGGCATCGAGCAACTGCCGCCCATGGCACGGCTGACGGCACGCTCTGCAGCCACAGCCAGCCAGGAGCTGTTGTGAACCAAGGGTTGCAGGGCGTCCACCAAATCGGCACGGCCTTCGCAAATCTCGATACCCAATGCACCTTGGCCCGCTGCGGGCAGCATTTGGTCCGTGTCAAAAATATGCCGAATGCGGTCAGACAGTTTTAAGCGCTTGAGACCCGCCGCAGCCAAAATGATGCCGGCATATTGCCCCTCATCAAGTTTTCGCAAGCGCGTGTCCAGGTTGCCGCGCAAGGGCTCAATCTTCAAATCTGGGCGCAAAGCACGCAGCAGCACCGTTCTGCGCAGGCTTGAGGTGCCTACCACCGCACCTTGGGGTAAGTCCATCAAACTGGCGTATTGGCTCGATACCCAGGCATCGCGAGGATCTTCACGTTCCATGACACAAGCCAAGGCAAACCCTTCAGGCATGTCCATGGGCACATCTTTGAGAGAGTGCACGGCAATGTCGGCACGGCCTTCCGACAAGGCCACTTCCAATTCTTTGACAAACAAGCCTTTGCCGCCAACCTTGCTAAGGCTGCGATCCAAAATTTGATCACCCTGCGTCGTCATGCCTAACAACTGCACTTCAAAACCACGCGATTGCAAAATGGCCTGAACATGCTCGGCCTGCCACATGGCCAGACGGCTTTCACGGGTGGCAATGACGATGGGACGTTTTGTCAGAGTGGGGGCAGAAGGGTTCAAACCGGTAACCTGTTCGTAATATTTCAATCAAATCAAATGCTAGCATGACATCAGCCCATCACCGCTCAGACTTGTCATGCCCAACGCCAGTATTCCCCCTCTGAAACGCAATTCTCGCGACAACGAACGCCCTTTGGTCGAAGACATTCGGCTTTTGGGACGAATTTTGGGTGATGTGATTCGCGAACAAGAAGGCGCGGAGATTTACGAGTTGATCGAGAAAATCCGCAAATTGTCCGTGGCTTTCAGGCGCGATGCCGATCACGCGGCAGACAAGGCTTTGAAGAAACTCCTCAAAGGATTGCCAGGCGATCACGCCGTGAGCGTCATCCGCGGCTTTACCTATTTCAGTCACTTGGCCAACTTGGCAGAAGACCGTCACCACATTCGCAGACGGGCCATCCACGAACGCGTAGGCGACACCCAAGAAGGCAGCATTGAAGTGGCCCTTCAAAGGCTTCGCTGGGCAGGCATCACGCCCAAAATCATTTCACAAACCTTGGCCCACAGTTTTGTATCGCCTGTGCTCACAGCCCACCCGACTGAAGTCCAACGCCAAAGTATTCTGAGTGCAGAACGCGACATTGCAGAGTTGCTGCATGAGCGTGACGAAATCGAAGCACGTGCTGCAGTGGTCAATGCCACCAAGGACGCATTGACCCCCAAAGAATTGGCGGCCAACGAGCAACGCATGCGCGCAAGAGTGATGCAACTTTGGCAAACCCGTTTGCTGCGTTTTTCCAAGTTAACTGTGGCCGATGAAATTGAAAATTCATTGAGCTACTACGAGTCCACTTTTTTGCGTGAAATCCCCAAAATTTACGCGTCTTTGGAAGAAGCCTTGGGCACGCATCCCGTTGCACCGTTCCTGCGAATGGGCCAATGGATTGGGGGCGATCGCGATGGCAATCCCAATGTCAATGCGCAAACCCTCCAGCAAGCACTCAAACGCCAAGCCGAAGTTGCCTTGCGCCATTACCTCACCGAGGTTCATTACCTGGGCAGCGAATTGTCACTGTCAGCCATGTTGGTGGATTTTCCGCCTGCCATGAAAGCCTTGGCTGAGAAATCACCCGACACCAATGCGCACCGCATGGACGAGCCTTACCGCCGCGCGCTGACGGGCATGTATGCCCGCTTGGCCGCCACACTCAAATCCTTGACGGGTGGCGATGCAGCGAGGCATGCCGTTGAACCGCAAAATCCTTATGCCGATGCAAACAGTTTTTTGGCAGATTTGAAAATCATTCAAACCTCATTGAAAAGCCATCATGCGCAGGCTTTGGCCGCGCAGCGTTTAGACCCCCTCATTCGAGCGGTCGAGGTCTTTGGCTTTCATTTGGCCACCGTGGATTTGCGCCAAAGTTCAGACCAGCACGAAAAAGCGGTTAGTGAATTGCTTCACACAGCACGCATTGAAAAAGATTACGCGTCGCTCGACGAAACCAGCAAACGCGATGTGCTGATGAAGCTGTTGAACGACGCAAGACCTTTGCGTATCCCCGGTGCAGCCTACACAGAACACACCCAATCGGAATTGGCGATTTTTGAAGCCGCTCTTGCAGCCCGCGCCACATACGGCGCAGAAGCCATTCGCCACTACATCATCAGTCACACAGAAACAGTGAGTGACTTGCTCGAAGTTCTGCTGCTCCAAAAGGAAGTGGGCTTGATGCGTGGCACTTTGGACGACAAAGCCTTGGTCGATTTGATCGTGGTGCCCTTGTTTGAAACCATTGAAGACTTGCGCAACTCGGCCAGCATCATGCGCGAGTTTTATGCGTTGCCAGGCATTGCCAATTTGGTCAAACGATCTGGCGCCGAGCAAGACATCATGCTGGGCTACTCCGACAGCAACAAAGATGGCGGCATCTTCACCAGCAACTGGGAGCTTTATCGCGCCGAAGTCGCTCTGGTGGAAGACTTTGAACGACTGGCCAACAGCCACAACATTCAGTTGCGCATGTTCCACGGACGTGGCGGCACAGTAGGCCGAGGCGGCGGGCCCAGCTACCAAGCCATTTTGGCGCAGCCACCAGGTACTGTTCGGGGTCAAATTAGACTCACAGAACAAGGCGAAGTGATTGGCTCTAAATATGCCAACCCCGAAATTGGTCGACGCAACTTAGAAACTTTGGTGGCCGCCACCTTGGAAGCCACCTTGCTACAACCGACCAAGACTGCGCCCCGCAATTTTTTGGAAACAGCGGCTCAACTCTCTGAAGCCAGCATGTCAGCCTACCGCCACTTGGTTTATGAAACAGCCGGCTTCAATGATTACTTTTTTGGCGCCACACCCATTCGAGAAATTGCGGAGCTCAACATCGGCTCTCGCCCTGCTTCGCGCAAAGCCAATCAAAAAATAGAAGACCTTCGGGCCATTCCTTGGGGCTTCAGCTGGGGCCAATGTCGCCTCACCTTGCCAGGTTGGTTTGGCTTTGGATCAGCGGTTGAAAAGTTCTTAGATCGCCCAACAGACAAAGAGCGCAAGGCAGCCTTGGCCTTGCTGCAAAAAATGGTCAAGCAGTGGCCGTTTTTCAAAACCTTGTTGTCCAACATCGACATGGTCTTGGCCAAGAGCGACTTGGCCTTGGCCTCCCGCTACAGTGAATTGGTCAGCGACGTTAAATTGCGTAAAAAGATATTTGCAGCCATCGAAACAGAATGGCATCGCACCGCAGATGTCATGACACTTCTCACCGGCGAAAAGCACCGATTGGCCAACAATCCAGCGCTGGCGCGATCTATCCGCCACCGATTCCCTTACATCGATCCCCTGCACCACCTGCAGGTGGAACTGATTCGCCGTTATCGCGAAGGCAAGGCCGACGAACGGGTTCAACGCGGTATTCACATCTCCATCAACGGCATTGCCGCGGGACTGAGAAATACGGGTTAAGTCCTAGGGAGACCGTTTTTCGGCATTTTCAGCTTGTTTTGAGGGTCAGTGACCGGTTTTAAAAGCCCGGCAACCCGATAAAATCTGAGAATGTCAAAAAACCAATTCGATCAAAAGTCCCAGGCCTGGTCGGCCTTATTTTCCGAGCCCATGAGCGACTTGGTGAAGCGCTACACCTCCAGCGTCTTTTTCGACAAGCGACTGTGGCAGTCGGACATTCAGGGTAGTTTGGCGCACGCCGAGATGCTGTCTGCGCAAAAAATCATCAGCGCTCAAGACTTTGCCGACATTCAGCGCGGCATGGCCCAAATTACCGAAGAAATCTCCAAGGGTCAGTTTGACTGGAAGCTGGACTTGGAAGATGTGCACCTGAACATTGAAGCGCGCCTGACGCAAATTGTGGGCGATGCAGGCAAACGTCTGCACACAGGTCGCAGCCGCAACGACCAAGTGGCCACCGACGTGCGCCTTTGGTTGGTCAGCGAAATCGATCTGATAGGCGGCTTGCTGAACGACCTGCAAAAGTCATTGATCGAAGTGGCCGAGCGCAATGTCGATGTCATCTTGCCCGGCTTCACGCACTTGCAAGTGGCACAGCCTGTAAGCTTTGCACATCACCTGTTGGCTTATGTCGAAATGTTTGCGCGCGATGCCGAACGCATGGCCGATGTGCGTCGCCGTACCAACCGCTTGCCCTTAGGCTCTGCAGCTTTGGCTGGTACCACTTACCCGCTCGATCGCGAACGTGTTGCCAAGAGCCTTGGCATGGTGGATGAAAATGGCAACGCGTGCGTCAGCCAAAACAGTTTAGATGGCGTGAGCGACCGCGACTTCGCCATTGAATTTACCGCAGCGGCGTCTTTGTGCATGGTGCACATCAGCCGCTTGAGCGAAGAACTCATTTTGTGGATGAGC
>CANGCI010000027.1 GCA_947451995.1 Comamonadaceae bacterium
ACTTGGGCATCAAAACCAACAATGACAAAGCCAAACTTTTGGCCAAAACTTTGGATGCGGCCACAGGCACTTTGTTGGCAAACAACAAGAACCCATCGCCCAAAACAGGCGAATTGGACAACCGTGGCAGCCAGTTCTACTTGGCCATGTACTGGGCTCAAGAACTTGCAGCCCAAACTGCTGACAAGGAATTGCAAGCCAAATTTGCGCCGATTGCCAAAGCTCTGACAGAAAACGAAAAGAAAATCGTTGAAGAGTTGAAAGCGGTTCAGGGCAAGTCTGTCAACATTGGTGGCTACTTCAAGCCCTCTGTTGAGTTGTTGGAGAAGGTCATGTGCCCAAGCCCAACATTCAACACCATCATTCAATCAGCCAAAGCTTGATTGCAGCTCACAAAAACCAACACTCGAACCTAGTTCAGTGTTGGTTGAGTTCAAAAAAAGCCGCAGATGCGGCTTTTTTTAATGGCACTGACAGGTTTATTCGAAGAGATCGGTTTGATTCAGATTCGAATCCTTGGCTTTCAGGTTTCGTTGTTTTTTAGTTTTGGTGGCCAGATCTGATTTGGCCGCATCTTTGATGGGCGACAGCTCCAAGATGGCTGGCAAGCGTGACGCAATCACTTTTTCAACAGGCAAAGCAATCGGCTCAGTGACGCCGGCTGGCCAACGCTTCAAGCGCTTGAGCTCACCCCGATTCATACATCGGTAAACGGCTACCAGTTTTTGGGATGCACCGTCCTCCAGGATGACGTATTCCTTGCCCAAGAAAACAGTTTCACGACCCTTCACCGTGACTGCTGCATCGGAGGCATTCTTCATATCAGTCCTTGAATATGCCGTAATTGCCCGCAAAATAACTTTGTTCATCTAAAACTCTAGTTGAATAACAATATGTCAAGCAACATTATGGCATTTAACAAGCCGTTATTCTGCCGCACGTTAAGTAACAATGCGTTGAGAATCAAGGGGTTAGGCTGCTAAAGCGTCCCATATCAACTTTAAGGAAAGCAAAAACAATCCCGTTTGTACCAATTTGAAGAACCACGCATCCGCAATCCGCTTGGTCAGATAGGCCCCAAGGAAAGTACCTAACAATGCGAACGGCACCAAAACAAGAACCTTCCAGAAATCTTCTTCTGCGTAAGGACTGAGATTTTGATAAGGCGCAATCTTGGACAGATTGATGATGGCAAACAAGATGGTTGCTGTCCCAGCAAACTCAGCTTTCGCCAATTTTTGAGGCAAGACAAAAATCTGAAAAGGTGGCCCACCCGCATGCGCAATGAAACTGGTAAACCCCGCTACGCCACCCCAAAAAATGCCTTTTGGAAGTGATGCCGGCTGGGGAATATCTGATTGACCTCGTTTGAACCAGGTCTGCAAGCAAAAACTCACCCCCACCAGTCCAATAAGGAATTTGATGGTCAGCTCTGAAATCATGGCGGCCGTCAACCAGCCAATCAAAACGCCAGCAATGCCTGCAGGCACCAAAATTTTCAAATTTACCCAACTGTAGCTCTTGCGATAGAGCCAGACGCCAACTGCGTCTGAAATGACGAAAAGCGGCAACAACAAAACGGCAGCCTTAACAGGCGACATCACTAAAGACAACACGGGCACCGACATCATGCCCACCAAAGGCAATCCCCCCTTGGACATACCAATGAGTACGGCCGCAAAACTGGCCAAAACCAGATACTGATTCAGTTCCATGAAGTCCTTGAAAATTAGGCCGGAAGTCGGCAGATCAATGCGCTTGTTGAGGATATTTCAAAACGCGCCAGCAGCTGAAAGTTGCCACTGCCGCAATGCAAAGGGTGATCCAGATGACCCAGTTGTATTGCCCCGTTAAGTCAAAAACCTGGCCAGCTAAAACAGGCCCCAACAAGTTACCAAACGCTGCACCTGTGTACAGGGTGCCAATGATGGCTGAGACCGCTTTGCCACCGAACAAATCCATGCAAATGGCAGGCAAGAGAGAAACAATGCTGCCATAGCTGAGGCCAAACCACATCGCAAAGATGGCAAACGTGATTCGATCTTCCGCAACGGCCCACACCAAGTACGAGAGCCCCATCAAACATTGCATCAGCATGAGCGTCTTCACACGACCCAACCGGTCGGCCAGCCAACCAATGGCAAAACGTCCGACCAAACTGCCAATGCCAATCAGCCCCACCAAGCCCACCGCTTGTGCTTCGGGAACGCCTGCATCCCGGGCCGCGGCAGAAATGTGCGCAAAGGGAATGAACATGACCGGCGCACCGAAAAGCGTCCCTAGATACAGCCATCGAAAAGCAGGTGTTTTCAGGGCTTCTCGAAGGCTAAGACCTGCCATGGCGTTCTGATGTCCTTGCCCAGCTTGAGGTGCTCTTTCTAATAGGAATGCTGCCAGCAATCCAACGATAGCGACGCCCAAAGACAGCGACTGCAGCGTTTCACGCCAAGTCATTTGGGTCATCCAATAGCTGACGACAACAGGCAGCACCAGCGTACCAGCACCAACGCCTGAACTGGCGATACCAGAGGCCAAACCACGACGCGTTGTAAACCAGGGTTGCACAGCGGCAATCGCAGGGGTGTAGACCAATGCGATGCCCAATCCGACCAAAAGACCGTAGCTGAAATACAAAGTCAAGAGAGACTGCGCCTGACTGGTGACATACAGACCTAGCGCAATGAAGCCCATGCCCAGCATACAGACCACGCGAGGTCCCCATCGGTCTGCCAACATACCACCCAAGGCACCCAAGATGAAATAGACCAAGCCACAAAGTCCAAAGATCCAAGAGACGTCGGCGCGCTGCGCATTGAATTCTTTGGTGAAGTTTTCAAAAAATGCAGCAAACGAATAAGACACGCCAAAGATGGTGGCCAAGCAAACAAAAGTTGCCCAAACCACCACCCAAGCTTTGCGAGACGCCATCATGATGTGATGGTCGCCGCTTACTGTGGCTCGAGTTTGGCTTTTTTCACCAAGGCCGCGTACTTGGCCATTTCAGATTTAAATGCCGCCTGCGCTTGCTCAGGGGAACTGATGCTGATGGTATTGCCTTGCTTGGCCATGGTTTCTTTCACCGTCGGATCGTTGAAAGCAGCCACAATGCCATCGTGAATTCGCTTGACGTTGGCGGGGCTTAAGCCTTTAGGACCGATCACAGCAAACCATGCTTCCACAGAGTACCCGGTCAGTCCCTGCTCAATGAAGGTTGGAATCTCAGGCGCAGCAGCCACTCGCTGTGAACCGCACATGCCGATGGCACGCAACGCACCCGACTTGATGTGCTGTTGCACGCTGGGCAACGCCACAGTTGCGAATTCCACTTGACCCCCAAGCAGATCGGTCACCATAGGGCCCACACCTTTGTAGGGAATGTGCTTGGCACTGGTCTTGGACTCGTCCAAGAACATTTCAGCGGCCAAATGCAAAATGGTGCCATTGCCACCTGAAGCAAAGTTCAACTCGCCTGGTTTGTTCTTCAGCAAAGCAATGAACTCGCGGCTGTTGGTAGCAGCCACTTTCTGCGGGTTGACCACCAAGACCATGGGTGTGCTGCCCATCATGGCGATGGGTGTGAAATCCCCAGGCATGTCAAAAGGCAATGACTTCAAAACACTTGGAAAAATCACCACGTTGTTGGAAACCACAGACAAGGTAAAGCCATCGGGTGCGGCTTTGGACAGTGTCTGCAAACCCACCACACCGCCAGCACCTGGCTGGTTTTCAACAACCACGGTGGTACCCAAGGCTTTTGACAGTGCAGGCTGCGCTGCACGGGTAATGGCATCGACACCAGATCCGGTCGCATTTGGCAATACCAAGCGCAAGGTTCGGTCAGACTGGGCCAGTGCCCACTGAGGCATCGCAGCCATAGCGCCTAAAGTTGCGAGATGACCCAACGCTGCGCGGCGCTTGTTCAGATTGGCAGTCTTTGATGATTGAGTTGTTTTGGGGCTCATGCGGGTCTCCTTTGATTCATCTGTCCTGATGCTAGTTTAGTATTTTTTTCAGTCTTATGACTTTTTCTCCCTGATGCGTGCAAGTGGGCCAAAGTCAATTTATGCTCTGCCTGATCAATTCTGCGCAACATGACCCCTCCTGCCCCGATCCGTGTCCTTTATTTAAGCCAAGACTCCGAACTCATTCAAAGACAACTGAATGGCGAAGTGATCACTTTGGCGCAAGCACGTCCCCTGCGCGATGATGTTTCAACAGACGAGATCACGCCTGTGGCCATCTTGAGCCACTATGACGAGCAATTGGGCGACTATGCGCACACAGGGACACAATGCCAAGGCATCCATCCAATTGGCAAAGGTGTACTTAAAGCTGCGCGTTTTCAGGTCATTGTGGCGGGCAAGCGGTATGGCAAAGGCTCTTCCAGAGAACACAGCCCCACCGCCGAAAAAATGGCAGGTGTGCAATGCATCATTGCTGAGAGTTTTGAACGCATCTACCGTCAAAATGCTGACAACATTGGCCTGTTCACCAGCACCAATTTTGAGCTGCTTGAAACGCTGACAAGCCTCACGCACATTCCAACGCAACAACTCATTCAGGGTCGCGAACCTTTGGCCGCAGCCATTTTGAATGAAGGTGGTTTACTTCGTTGGGGACAGCAACACCTTCAATCTCTGCACGCCTCAGCAGCGCCTGCCCAAGCCAAAGCGATGAGTTTGTTTGAAAAAATTCTTCATCGCCATCAACTCATTGTGCCGTTGACACCTCACGTACCGCAGCAAGGCGAAGGCATGTTCGTGCAAGCCCATTGGCGCTTCATTCATGAGTACTACACGGGCATGGCCAACACCCTCATGGTGTCTGCTTTGGGACCGGATTTTGAACTGCACAATCCCGACCAAATTGTGGTTTTTGAAGACCACTCCTCGTATGTGAACGAAAGCCCTGCACATGTGAAAAACGGGCTGATTTCCAACATGCAGGCCATGTCGCAGGCACAGCGTGCATTTGTCAAAAGGCACCACCTCAAATTCCATCAAACACTCACGGATGACGAAGCGGCGCAGGACGATGGCCGCAACAGTGCAGGCATTTCACATGCCATGATGACAGAGCACTATGCTTTGCCAGGGCAAATTGTGGTGGGCACAGACTCCCACACGCCTCACAGTGGCGCCTTGGGTTGTGTGGCATTCGGGGTGGGCACCACGGACATGGCCAACGCCTTTGTGACAGGTGCCGTTCGACTGACCTCCCCTCAAATCTTTCGAATTGATCTTGAGGGTCAGATGCCAGCGGGCATCACCGCCAAAGATGTCATGCTGCACCTTCTGGCAACACCGATGATCAAAAGTGGTCAGGGTGTCGGCAAGGTTTTCGAATTTTCCGGTCCTGGCATTCAAACCCTCTCGACGGATGAACGCGCCACATTGACCAACATGACTGCCGAACTAGGTGGTTTGACGGGCATCATCGCGCCTGATCAAGAAACAGTTCGTTTTCTCAAAGAGCGACGAGGAATCGATTTTGAATTAGAGAATTGGATGCAGAGCGACCCAGAGGCTGTCTACGCGAATACGCTCAAAGTTGACATGACAACGCTCAGCCCGATGGTGGCTTCGCCAGGTGATCCAGGCAATGGCATTCCCTTGAATTCAATGAAACAAGCCGTTCGCATCGACATGGCTTATGGCGGTTCCTGCACGGCGGGTAAACGCGAGGATTTTGAACACTACCATGAGGTCTTGTCATGGGCCAACCAGCGCAACCTGAGATTCCCGCCCCATGTCCAAGTGTTCTTGCAATACGGCACGACCGCTGTTCGTGATCATTGTCAAAAAAAGGGCTACGATGCCACCTTCAAAGCCATGGGGGTGCGGATTCTTCAGCCCTCCTGTGGTGCCTGTGCCAATTGCGGCCCAGGCTCTTCAACGTCGTCCGACCAAGTCACTGTGAGTGCGATCAATCGAAATTTTCCTGGCCGCTCTGGTCCTGGGCAAGTTTGGTTGGCCAGTCCACCCACTGTGATGGCCAGCGCGTTGGCCGGTTACCTCACTTCTTTTGAAGCATTGAAAAGAAAGTACAACACATGAACTCATCTATCACGCCGCGCTTGCCAGGCATTCGTTTTGTGCATTCACCAGGGCCAACCCGTGTGCCCGATGAAGTGATGCACGCCATGCAGCGACCCATGACCGACTTGGCCGATCCTCGCGTAGCGGCCCTGATCGTTGCATGCGAAAAAGGCATGAAAGAGTTGTTGAAGTCCCCCAGCTCGGATGTGTATTTTTACGCCAGCAATGGGCACGGAGTTTGGGAAGCCGTGGCGGCCAACTTAGGTTCAGACAATCACAGCTTGTTGATTGCCGGTTCAGGGCACTTTTCAGATCAATGGGCCATTCAAACCCAAGGCTTGGGTTTGTCCGTGATACGCACCCCTCACCAAGATGGCCAGCGCATTGATGTCAGCGCCATTGAAGCCGCGTTGAAAGCCGATACGGCGCATCGCATTTCATCGGTGATGGCCGTTCACACCGACACCGCCAGTGGCATGACCAGCGACTTGGCTGCCATTCGCCAAGCCATTGATCGCACGGGTCACCCGGCACTGTATGTGGTGGACGTGGTGGCCTCTTTGGCTGCCGCGCCATTTGACATGGACGCATTGGGCGTTGATGTGTGCTTGGGCAGCTCGCAAAAGGGATTGATGATGCCCCCAGGCTTGGGATTTGTAGCGGCCAATGCCAAGGCATTCGAGTGGTCGATCCAACACGCCAAGCCACGTTTCTATTGGAGCTGGCAAGAGCGCAAAACCGACAACCAATCTGCCAAATTTTGCGGCACTCCACCCTTGGCCCATTTGGCTGGACTCGAAGTTTCTTTAGGCTTACTCAAAGCAGAAGGCTTGGAGGCTGTTCATGCAAGGCATCAACGCTTGGGCGGCGCAGTCCAAGCGGCTGTGCGCTGCTGGGCCACGGCTGGGGCCGTCAAACTCCATTGCAAAGATCCACTGGGATTTTCCTCTTCAGTCACGGCGGTTGAAGTTTCCCCAGGCATTGACCCAGAGGCCTTGCGCGTGGTGGCTCGCGAGAAATTTCAAGTGGCCATGGCGGGTGGACTTGGGCCCCTAGCCGGTCGCGTGTTCCGCATTGGCCACTTGGGCGACATGAATGAGCCCATGATCTTGGGTGCACTGGCTGGCATTGAAGCTGCCATGACCGTGCAAAAAATCCCTTACGGCCCTAACGGCATGGCTGCCGCCATTGCCTACCTCGCACAGCACACCCCCTGATGCATCAAAGGTGCGCCATCACACAAATTTAAGAAGTGTGATGGGGTATGTCCATGGATTCGTACAGGGGCAAAATTTCTGTGCGAATGCGCTGAAAGTACTGCGCATAAATCAATGCGGCAAGGCCAGCGATTGCCCCAAACAAGGCCAAGGCATTTTGGCTGCCGATCAAACTGGCCAGCCAACCTGAACACAAAGAGCCCAAGGGTGACATCCCTAAAAATGACATGACATACAGCGCCGCCACACGGCCACGCAGTTCGTCTGGCACGATGCTTTGAAGCACTGTGTTGGTAGAAGCCGCTGTCAACATCATGCACATGGATGAGATGAACAACATGGGCAAGGCCAACCACAAACTGGGCACGAACGAAAAGGCAATCAAGGCAAGGCTTGCCACCGCGGCACTTCGCCCAATGATTTTGAACAGGCCTCGAATGTTGGCGCGTGAGGCCAAATAAAGCATGCCGCAAACAGCCCCCAGACCTGCGGCACTGTAGAGAAGGCCTAGGGTGCGTGAATCACCATGAAATCGCTCACTCGCAAACCAGGGCATCAATGAACCGTAGGACTGCAAACAAAAACTGCTGATGGCCAACAAAATCAATGCACAGCGACTGGGGAAAAAGCCATAAGCGTAGCGAAGACCCACCATCAACTGGCGAACGATGCCGGCATGATGGCTGCGCGCAACATGCTTGGCGATCTCTGTTGCTCTTAAGGCATACAGCACGGCCAGGCGCATGGTGCAATTGGTGGCAAAACTCCAAACCTCGCCAAATGTTGCCGTAACCAATCCACCCAACATGGGGCCAATGAAACGCGCGCCATTCATCACCGTTGAATTCAAGGCGATGGCGTTGGTCAGTTCTTGCCGGTTGGGCAGCAATTTAGAGATCAAAGCTTGCCTGGCAGGTGCATCAAATGCATTGCCCAATCCCAAGACAGCGTTACCCGCAATGACATGCCAAGCCTCAATGTGACCACTGACCATGAGGGCCAACATCACCAAGGATTGCATCATGGCCAACGAGTTGGTCGCAAACAAAACACGGCGGACATCCATGCGATCAATCAGCACACCTGCGAAGGGCGTGATCACCAACATGGGGATTTGCAAGCTGAACGCTGAAAGTCCCAGCATCAAGGTGGAGCCAGACAAGCGATAGACCAGCCAGCTGGTGGCAATCAATTGGACCCAGTTGCCAATTTGCGAAGTGCCCTGCCCCACGATGAACAATCGAAAATTCCGGTGCTGAAGCGCACGCAGACTGTTCGGTAGTTTCATGGGTTTACATCCTGAGCAAGGGGTCGACAATGAAACTTCATTCTAGTGTCTTGTGCAGTGGCAAAATGCGTTCTATTCCAAAACCTCACAAGCAAGGTCAGTCACATGGTTCAAAGATTTGATGTCGGCACGCGTTTGTCCGAAATGGCCATCCACAATGGCGTGGTCTATCTGGCAGGACAAATCCCAGAGGATCCCAACCTGGGCATTGAAGGTCAAACCCAACAAGTCTTGGATGCGATTGACAAATTACTTGCACGCGCAGGCACTGACAAAAGCAAGCTGCTGATGGTGCAAATCTTTTTAGTCGACCTGCAAGATTTTGAGGGGATGAACAAAGTCTGGGATGCTTGGGTGGTTCCTGGTCACACGCCACCACGTGCCACAGTTCAAGCGCATTTAGCCTCTCCCAAATGGCGCTTAGAAGTGGTGGCTACGGCTGCCCTTTAAACGGCCGATGGCTTCATTTGCGCTTCATTGGGCAGAAACAACACAATCAGTGCACCCAAGGCTGCCACACATGAGGCCGCCACCATCAATTGCGTAAAACCAGACGCCTTGACAAAGGGTCCTAGCGAATAAACAGCCAAGGAACTGATGCCGAATGAAATGGCAATGCGCGTACCGCTCACGCGCGAGCGCATGGCATCGTCAATGTAGCGAACCACCATGGTGTCGCTAAATGGGATGGCTGCAAAGACCATCACCATGTAGCCAATCGCAGCGACATACCAAACCCATCCAGTGGTTTGAGACGCCAGTGCAAAACTCACAATTTGCAAAAACAAAACTGCAAAGAACAAAGGTTTGACTGGCAGCCAATCGAGCAATCGACCGACGACCAATTGGGCCAAAGAAGCAACAGCATAAATCATGGCCAACAGCATACCCAAGCGGGTCGGATCGTTGACCAGCCCGTCCAAGCGTTCAGCCAACAACTGGGTATTGCCATTGGTGGTGATATTGAACAGCAAACTGGTGGTCGTAGAGGTGGCCACCATGACTGCAAAAGTGCGCCAAGCCAAATGTTTCGGCAACTGAACAACCGTTGATTTTTTCTTGGCTGGCGCAGAAGTCTCATTGGGCGCGGACCATGCAAAAAGAAAGCCGCACAAGATAGACACCACCGCAGGCACAATGAAGGCCATGCGCCATCCTTGCCAAGCTACTAAAAAGCCGGTGGACAAGGCAGCCATGGCAATGCCCAAGTTTCCTGCCAATCCATTCACGCCGATGGTCAGTCCTGGTCGCTCAGCTTTTTGAACCAACATGGGAATGCCCACGGGGTGGTAGATGGCAGAAAAAACGCCCAATACCGTCAGCGCAATCCCCATTTGCAAGGGTGTTTGCGTCAGCGCTACCCCCATGGCTGACAAGCCCATCCCAAAAAAGAATACCAACATCATTTGTCGACGTCCCCACAGGTCACCTAAGCGGCCAGCTGGAATGGAACCCAAGCCAAACATCACAAAGGCACCGACCGTGTAGGGCATCATGTCCTCCCACCGCCCCACGCCAAACTCTGTGGCAATGGCACTGACGGCTGTGGCGAAAATCAATAAAAACAAATGGTCAAGCGCGTGACCAAGGTTCAATAACAAAGAAGCAATTTTGGGCATCGGGATCCAAACCGTGAAAGCAAACTGAATTAAACCGCGATTTAGGATCTCTGTCAGGGGTGGCAAGCGCACAAACAAGGGAATATCCTGTGGGGAGTTTCCAAAAATTCTCATAGGCTATAGCTTCATTTTGACTGTGGAGTAACTTATGACAACTTCTCAACTTGCTTTTCCTCGTCGCCGTTCAGCCCTGACACTGCTTTCAGGCTTGGCGCTTTCCTTAAGTCTGATTGGCCTGCTGACGACCGCACCAGCTGCCATGGCGCAAACTTTCCCTAGCAAACCCATTCGACTGGTTTGTCCCTTCCCCCCTGGCGGCGCTGTCGACATCGCCTCACGCGCCATTGCACAGGAGCTGTCCAAAAACTTGGGCCAACCCGTGACTGTTGACAACAAGCCAGGCGCTGGCGGCAACATTGGTGGCGCCGAAGTTGCGCGTTCTGCACCTGATGGCTATACCTTGCTCATGACCACCAGCGGCATTCAGGCCATCAACCCCGCGCTGTATGCCAAGATGCCCTTTGACCCCAGCAAAGACTTGGCACCTGTTTCGACCTTGGTCTCTTTGAACAATGTGCTGGTCTTGCATCCTTCCGTCAAGGCCAACTCTGTGGCAGAAGTCATCGCCATGGGCAAAGCCCAACCAGGCTTCATCAATTACGCCTCCAGTGGCAGCGGCACCAGCATTCACATGTCGGGTGAAATGTTCCGCTCGCTTTCCAACATCTCCATGACGCACATCCCTTACAAAGGCAGCGCGCCCGCCTTGAACGATCTGTTGGGTGGCCAAGTCATGATGATGTTTGACAACATTCCCTCTGCACTCCCACACATTAAGAGTGGCAAGCTCAAGGCATTGGCCACCACAGGCGCTAGGCGTGACCCTACCTTGCCTGATCTCCCAACGGTTGCCGAAGCTGGGTTGCCTGGTTACGAATCTGGCGTGTGGTTTGGTTTGATGGTGGCAGCCAACACACCTCGGGACATCATCAACAAACTCAATGCTGAAGCTGTGAAAGGCACCAAGTCACCTGAGTTCGTGAAGCGCATGACCGAATTGGGTTACATCATCCATGGCACAAGTCCTGAGACCATGGCGGAGATGAACAAGGCTGAAGTCCAGCGTTGGGGCCCCATTGTCAGAGCCTCTGGCGCAAAGGCCGACTGATGTCTGAATCCACCCAGAGTCGTCACCAAGAGCGATGCGTACTGCTTTGAAAATTGTTTTTCATGGCGACAATGCAGCCAATTTTCGCCCAGGCCTGGAAGATTTGCTGCAAGGTTCACATCAAATTGTGACGATCTCACAAGGGTTTGAAGGGCCTGAAGACAAAGCACACTTTGAGACCGCCGATGTGGTGGTGGGCGTGACCTTGAATGCGGACATGCCCCACCCCCACAAAATGCGATTGCTTCAAGCACCTGCGGCTGGCACCGATGGCATTCAGCGCAGTTGCCTACCGCCGCATGCGCAATTGGCCAATTGCTTTGGCCATGAGAATGCCATTGCTGAATATGTGATGGCGGCGCTGTTGTTGCGACATGTACCTTTGCATGAAGCAGATCGCGCCTTGCGCAAAGAAGAATGGCCATTTTTTGCAGGGCGACCGGGTGCCCTGCGAACTGAACTTGGGGCCCAAACCATGGGTTTGATCGGTTTTGGTCACATCGCCAAAACCCTGGCCCACCGTGCAAAAGCGTTCGGCATGCGTGTGGTCGTGGCCAATCGAAGTGATGTGTCCAGCGCAGACGTCGATCAAAGCTTCAAGCTGGAAGATTTGCACTCTTTCATGCAAATTTGCGACGCAGTTGTTGTGACACTGCCATTGACCGACAACACGCGAGGTTTGATCGATGCAAAGGCGCTGGCTTGCATGAATAGCCATGCCGTCATTGTCAATGTTGGACGAGGCGCGGTCATCGACGAAGCATCGCTTTATCAAGCACTTCACGCGAAGCACATTGCCGGCGCCATCATCGACACTTGGTACCAATACCCAAGTACCGAGCAAGCCACTTGCGCGCCCTCTCAGTATGACTTTGCCAGCCTGTCCAACGTGCTGATGACGCCGCACATGTCTGGATGGACGTCGGGCACGGTACAGAGAAGAAAGCAAAGCATTGCAGACAATATCAATCGATTGTCGCAAGGCCAGCCGCTGCTCAATGTTTTGAATTGAGTGAAGTCCTCGTGTGACTGACTAGGTGCTTTGCCTTGCAACGATTTCAAAACCCAAATCAAGTTGCGCTTGCTCTGGCGTTTCACCATGGATCAACTGCAACAGCATTTTGGCTGCAGCCTCCCCCACTTGTGCTCGAGGTGTTCGCACAGTGGTGAGGGGTGGCCACATTTGATCGCTACCTGTTAAATCATTGAAGCCCGCAATGGCCACTCGCTGTGGCACAGAGATACCGAGACGCATGGCTGCCAACAAAGCGCCTTGCGCCAAGTCATCGTTGCAAAAGAAAATGGCATCGACGGCTGGATTTTGCTTCACGATTTGCTCAAACATCAAGCCGCCTAAGGCCAAAGATGAAGGCGCAGGGTTCAGCCACTCTAAGGTGGGGTCGTACTTTTGACTGGCCTTTAGGGCTTTACGCCAACCTTGCAATCTTTGCATGACCCGAGGATCGAGCTGTGCCGCCGCAAAGACGATGCGTTGTTTACCTTGCGCCAAAAGATGCTGTGTCATGGCCTCCCCCGCATCAACTTGTCGAAAACCAACGCAATACGGCCCTGAAGTGATTGATTCTCCTTCAGCAAAAGCTGCAGAAGTTGATCCCAATTCTTCAGGCAAGTCCATCAAGTGCACGCAAGGGACCTTGCTCCGTGCCATCAGTTTTTGCGTACTGAGGCTGTGATCCAAACCGGTGATCAACATGCCTGCAGGTCGATGGTGCATTTGCTCCCTGAGCAGTTGCTCTTCCTCACTGGCGTTGTAGTGCGTGACGCCCATCAAGGTTTGGAAGCCCGCTGCGCGCAAGGTTCTTTGCGCCGCTTCTAGCAAGTCCACAAACAAGGCATTCGTCAGCAAGGGAATCAAAATGGTAACGTGGTCACTGCGTTGAGATGCCAAGGCACGCGCCGCAGGGTCTGGTACATAACCCAGCTTTTCAGAAACAGCCATGACCCGTTGAACCAAGTCAGGGTCAACGGCGCGTTCCCCCCTCAAGGCACGAGAAACCGTGCTCGGACTGACGCCTGCAGCTTGTGCCACATCGTTCAGGGTAATGCGACCTGTCGATCTGTGATGTTTGGGACGGCTTAAGGAGGTCTTCAAGGGTTATTCCGGAGAGGAACTGAAATCATTGTCGTTAGGATAGCGCTATCCAAAGAATTTAATCGCATTTCAACACATTCATCAGCCCTCGATTTCCCTAATGAAAAATTGATGAACCGCAAGTTTCTCTTTTTTTACATATTAGGACAGCGTTGTCCAAGCTGGCACTCTTCAAACTCAAAATCTCATGTCATCTGAAGATCAAACACTGAGAATCATTGTGATGGGCGTGTCTGGCTCAGGAAAATCGACCTTAGCGCACAGCCTTAGCGAAGCATTGCAACTGCGAATGAAAGACGGTGACGAGCTGCACCTGCCCGAAAGCGTTGCCAAGATGAGTGCTGGCATTGCATTGCAAGATGAAGACCGTTGGCCTTGGCTTGATCGCATTGCAGACTACTTAACAGGCGGTGGAGACCCAACAGGAACAGGCGGCATTGTGGCCTGCTCGGCGCTCAAACGCATTTACCGGGATCGCATTCGACAGCATGCGGGGCCTGTGGTGTTTTTGTTTTTAGATGGCCATCCAGATCTGATTCGACAACGCATGCAGCAACGCGTGGGTCATTACATGCAAGCAGGCTTGCTAGACAGTCAATTGCAAACACTGCAAAAACCGACAGCAGATGAAAAAGATGTCATCACACTCGACATCGATCAACCTGTCCCCCAAATACTTGAGCAAGCCCTTCACGCTTTGCGCGCTTCAACGCTCAATGTGCTGACCTAATTTTTAAACCACATAGGATTTCCATGTTCATTCGATGCGCATTTTTTCAAGGCAAGGTCAAACCCGGCAAAGAGCAAGCCTTCAATGACTACATCCGAAAAGAACTGGTCCCCTTATGGACACGCTTTCCAGGCGCTCAAGAAGTCCGCGTTTTGCGTCAAGTTGAAAGTGATGTCGCAGATCCTCACTTTGGCATGGTGCTCTCAGTTCGTTACCCCACGCGGGAGTCGATTGAAATTGCATTGGCTTCTGAAGTTCGATTAAAGAGCCGCGAAGTTTCTAAAGATTTGATTGCCATGTTTGATGGCAATGTTTTTCACACAGTGTTCAGTGCTGACGAATATGCACTGCCCACCGATTGATTTTTTTCACCCACGTTAAAACCACAGGAGACTCAACCATGAAAATTTCTCGCATTCTCGTTGCTTGCTTGATCGCCAGCATGGGCTCTGCTGCATTTGCCGCCAAGTTCAATCTCAAAATGGGCCACGCTGTGAACACCACAGACGGTCAACACGCAGCCGCGCTTAAATTGGCCGAGTTGGTCAAACAACGCACCAATGGTGATGTTGAAATCACCATCTTCCCCGCCAATCAATTGGGCAACGATGCTGCCATGATCAACGGCGTGCGCGGTGGCACCATCGACATCGTGTCGAGCGGCGCCTCCAACTACAACGGCATTGTGCCCAACACAGCTGCTATGGAATTGCCCTTTGTGTTTCGCAACGCAACCCACGCATACCATGTGTTGGATGGCGCAGTCGGTACTGGCGTATTGAACGAATTGGCGCCTCATGGCATGAAAGGTTTGGCCTATTGGGAAAACGGCTGGCGCGCGTTCACCAACAACAAGCGTCCTGTTAACAAGCCTGAAGATTTGAAGGGCTTGAAAATTCGCTCTACGCCCAACCCTTATCACATCCAAGCTTTCAAGCTCTTGGGCATGAACCCAGCGCCCATGCCCATTGCCGAGTTGTACACGGCTTTGGAAACAGGCACCTTTGATGCGCAAGAGCACCCGATCAACGTCACTTGGTCATCGAAGTTCTACGAAGTTCAAAAGTTCTTGACCGTCAGCAACCACGTGTACTCACCCCTGATTGTGGCCATGAACAAGGGCAAATTTGATTCATTGCCAGCCAACTACCAAACCATCGTGGTTGACGCTGCACGCGAAGCTGCAAAGTACCAGCGTGATTTGAATGCGCAAAACGCAGGCAAAGTTGTCGCTGAGTTGAAAAAATCAGGCATGCAAGTCATTGAGAACGTCGACATGGCACCGTTCCAAAAGATCGTGTCTGCCGAAATTGCCAAAACATTTGGCGAGAAAAATGGCCCAGCTTTGCTGCAAGCCATCGAAAACACGAAGTAATCATGGAGAAACAAGCCCTCTTCTGATGAAGAGGGCTTTGTTTGACGGTAGCGCCCAATGCAAAAAATAAACGATTTGTTCTTCAAACTGGCCGAGTTCACCTTGGTCGTCATGCTGTCGGTCATGGTCATCATGGTCTTTGGCAATGTGGTCTTGCGATACGGCTTCAATGACGGCATCATCAGCTCTGAAGAGCTATCAAGATTCCTGTTCATTTGGATCACTTTTTTGGGCGCCATTGTCACCATGCGTGACAACGCACACTTAGGCTTGGACTCGGTGGTTCGCAAACTCAGCCTCACAGGCAAAAAAATTGCTTTCGGTATTTCAAATGTGCTGATGCTGATTTGCTGTGTTCTGATGTTCTACGGGACCTACAAGCAACACGGCATCAATGCCACAACACGTTCTGCCGTGACCGAACTCCCCATGAGTTGGGTTTATGGCGTGGGCTACATCACCAGCATTGCCATGGGTTTGATGATCATTGGCAAACTGGTTCGTTTGGCCAAAGGTGATTTCAATGAGGCAGATCTGATTCAAGTCACAGACTCTGAAGAAGACGCAAAACCCCACATGGAAGGGGCCGCCAAATGACCGTCTTCGTTTTCATTGCATCCTTGCTGGCCGCCATGGCCTTGGGCATGCCATTGGCATTCTCTCTCTTGGTATCAGGTGTGGCACTCATGCTGCATTTGGACAACTTTGACACCCAAATCGTGTCACAAAATTTAATCAATGGGGCCGACAACTTTCCCTTGATGGCCGTCCCTTTTTTCATGTTGGCTGGTGAATTGATGAATGCCGGTGGCATGAGCCGACGCATCGTTAATTCCGCCTTGGTCTGGGTGGGCCACTTCAAAGGCGGCTTAGGCTATGTGGCCGTTTTTGCCGCGATCATCATGGCCAGTTTGTCTGGCTCAGCTGTGGCAGATACTGCTGCGCTGGCTGCAGTGCTGATGCCCATGATGCGCGATGCTGGCTACCGCATGGACCGATCCGCAGGATTGATCGCTGCAGGCGGCATCATTGCCCCAGTCATCCCACCTTCTATCGGTTTCATCTTGTTTGGTGTGATTGGTGGCGTGTCCATTTCCAAACTGTTCATGGCCGGTATTTTTCCTGGCATCTTAATGGGCGTGGCACTGCTGGTGACATGGTGGATCGTGGCTCGCAAAGATGATGTCAAAGTCACAGAACGCGTGCCCATGAAAGAAAAAATGCGCGTCACTGTCGATGCGTTCTGGTGCTACTTGTTGGCCATTACCATCATTGGTGGCATGAAGATGGGTGTCTTCACACCGACAGAAGCTGCAGTGGTCGCGGTTGTCTATGCATTGCTGGTCGGCTTGTTTGTTTACCGTGAAATCAAATTCAAAGATTTGTACAAGATCATTTTGGCAGCAGCCAAAACCTCTTCGGTGGTGATGTTCTTGGTCGCAGCAGCTTTGGTGTCGGCCTGGCTCATTACGGTGGCCAACATTCCAGCCCAAGTGGTTGAACTCTTGCGTCCATTCATTGACAGCCCCACTTTGATGATGATCATGCTGATGTTGATGGTTCTCATTGTGGGTACCGCGCTTGACTTCGCGCCAACAGTTCTCATCTTGACGCCCGTGCTCATGCCTTTGGTGCGCGAAGCAGGCATCAACCCTGTTTACTTTGGCGTCTTGTTCATCATCAACAATGCCATCGGCTTGCTCACGCCTCCTGTAGGTACTGTGCTCAACGTGGTGTGCGGCGTTGGCCGTATTCCCATGCACGAAGTGATTCGGGGCGTCATGCCCTTCTTGATCTCTCAAGTCGTGGTCATGGGTCTCTTGATTGCCTTCCCCATTTTGGTGATGGGCCCGCTTAAATGGTTATCGAGTTAAACAGAGTAAAGTCATGACAGTCCTCAGTACATTTCAATTGAATGGCAAATTGGCCCTCATTACAGGGTCTTCCGCAGGAATTGGCTTTGCATTGGCACGCGCATTGGGTGAAGCAGGTGCGCATGTCGTGATCAATGGTCGCAATGCAGAGAAAGTTTCGGCGGCAGCACAAGCACTCAAAGACGAAGGCTTGAATGTCAGCGAGGCCGTATTTGACGTCACCGACGCCAAATCCGTCACCACGGCCGTGAATGACATTGAAGCTCAATTGGGTGCCATCGACATTTTGGTCAACAACGCCGGCATGCAAATTCGAGGGCCCTTGCATGAATACAAGGACGAAGATTGGCACACGCTCATGCGAACCAACCTCGACAGCGTTTACTACGTCGGTAAAACGGTGGCCCAAAAGATGATTCCGCGCGGTCGCGGCAAGATCATCAACATCTGCTCTGTTCAAAGCGAGTTGGGCCGTCCTGGTATTGCGCCGTATACAGCTTCCAAAGGGGCTGTCAAAATGTTCACCAAGGGCATGGCCATTGATTGGGGGCAATTTGGCATTCAGGTCAATGGCATCGGCCCAGGCTATTTCAAAACTGAACTGAACCAAAAATTGGTGGACGACCCGCAGTTTTCCTCTTGGCTGGTAGGACGCACACCCAGCAGACGCTGGGGAGACGTTGAAGATTTAGGGGGCGCAGCCGTCTTTTTGGCCAGCGATGCCTCCAAGTTTGTCAATGGCCACATCCTGTACGTGGATGGTGGTGTCACGGCTACACTCTAAGCATTGAAACCACGACTCCCAACAAGGCTAACTTATGCGCGCACTGATCTGCCACTCCGCCAAAGATTTAAGAATTGAAACCACTGAATTGCCCGCCATGGGGCCGGATCAAGTGCGCGTCAAAGTTGCATTTGGCGGTATTTGTGGTTCAGATTTGCATTACTACCAACATGGTGGTTTTGGCACGGTTCGCATTAAGCAGCCCATGGCCTTGGGCCA
>CANGCI010000028.1 GCA_947451995.1 Comamonadaceae bacterium
ACAGATCTCAATGCCGACCTGCACGCTTCAAAGGCCTATCGCGCTCACCTGATCACCGTGCAAACCCAAAGGGCGGTGAAACAGGCGAACGGATGACCGCAAAAGACACTTTCAAAACCATCGACGAACTTGCCCAGGCCTTAGAAGGCGTGGGCTATTTCGCGGAACGGCGGCTCATCACCGCCGTTTTTTTGAGCCTCAAATTAGAGCGCCCTTTGCTTCTTGAAGGCGAACCGGGTGTAGGCAAAACCGAGCTGGCCAAAGCTTTGGCCAAAGTGTTGGGACGCCCGCTCATTCGCCTGCAATGCTATGACGGCATGGAGCAGCGCGAGGCTCTTTACGAATGGAACCATGCAGCCCAGTTGTTGCACATGCGCGCAGCGGCTACGCATGCAGGCTCTGCAGCCACGCCCCAAGACATTGAGCGTGAGGTCTACCAAAAACGCTTCTTGGTCAAGCGCCCTTTGCTTGAAGCCCTGCAAACCGAAGCGCCAGGCGCGCTGCTACTGATCGATGAAGTGGACCGCACGGACGAGCCTTTCGAAGCGTTCTTGCTGGAGTATTTGGGTGAGTACCAGGTCAGTATTCCAGAACTGGGCACCCTCAAAGCCGAAGTGGCACCAGTCACCATTCTCACCAGCAACCGCACCCGCGATTTGAACGATGCCGTGAAGCGACGCTGCTTGTATCACTGGATGGATTACCCCGATCGCGAGCGCGAGTTGGCCGTTGTGCGGTCGCAAGTGCCTCAGGCCAGCGCGCAGTTGACTGAACAAGTCGCTGAGTTTGTAGGTCGCCTTCGCAGCCAGCCCTTTGCCAGTGCCTTTCAGCGCGCACCCGGCATTGCTGAAAGCGTGGAGTGGGCCAAAGCCCTGGTGGCCTTGAACACCCTCACACTCGACCCCGAAGTGGTGCAAGACACCGTCGGTATTTTGTTCAAGCAGCGCGAGGACATTGCAGCCATCACGCCTTTGCTTGACGATTTGTTGGCCCCTGCCCCTACGGTTATTTAAGAGTTTTTCACCATGCTGTTGGGCGACGCACGCACTGGCAAACTCAGTGACAACATCACTGGGTTTGCAAGAGCCTTGCGCAGAGCGGGCTTGCCCATCGATGCGTCGCGCATCAGCTTGGCCATTGAATCGACGCAGCTGGTTGGCATTGAACGTAAAGGCGATTTGTCTGCCGCCCTTCAAGCCTGCTTGGTCAGCCGGCAAGAAGATTTGGTGGTGTTTGAACAAATGTTCTCTGCATTTTTTAGAGACCCCGAACTCACGCGCCAATTGCTGTCGCAGTTGCTGCCCAAAGCTCCAACAGCCACACCCGGCGTGCCCCGCAAGTCGCGCGTGCAAGAAGCGCTGGCCGCCAAAAACAAACACAACGATCCCGTCAAACCCAAAGAAGATGAACTGAAGTTTGACGCCGCCATGAGCGCCAGCGATCGTGAGCGCTTGCAGCAAGCCGACTTTCAAAGCCTAAGCGCCAGCGAATTCAACTTGGTCGAGAAATTAGCGCGACGCGTCAAGTTGCCCCTGCCCCAAATTCAAGGCCGCAGAACCAGTGCTGGCGGTCGCGGCGAACGCATGCACTGGGCCAAAACCATGCAGCTGGCGGCACGCCAAGATGGCGATGTGTTGCGCCTGCCCCGCATGCAACGCAAACCCCAAGCCCTGCCCTTGCTCATCTTGGTCGACATCTCCGGCTCCATGGAGCGCTATGCCCGTTTGCTGCTGGCCTTTTTGCACCAAGCCACCCGAGGCACCCCGCGTCAAGTGTTCGCGTTTGGCACAGGCCTGACCGACCTCAACCCCGCCTTCAAATTGCGCGACACCGACGACATGCTGGCCTGGGCCAGCCATCAAATTCAAGACTTTGCGGGTGGCACGCAATTGGGCCAATCGCTTGTGCAATTTCGCAAACAGCATGCCAAAAAACTCACAGGCAGGCGGACGGTGGTGTTGTTAATCAGCGATGGCTTGGACACGGGCACTGCGGAAACGCTAGACTCAGAGCTTGTTTGGCTCAAGCGACACACACGCTCTTTGCTTTGGCTCAACCCTTTGCTGCGTTTTGAGGGCTACGCTCCCATTGCAACCGGTGCAAGCGTGTTGAATCGCCATGTGAACGGCATGTTGGCCATCCACAATTTATCGCGCTTAGAAGAACTGGCCAGTGCCTTGTCTAAGCTCTTGAAATCACATTAAGACTCACTAGGAGACTCACCTCATGGACATGCAAGGACAACGCGTTTTGCACGTGACACAAGCACAAGCTTGGGATGCATTGAACGATCCCGCCATTTTGAAATCGTGCATTCCCGGTTGTGACAAATTTGAATTGACCGAACCCAACGTTTACAACGTGGGCGTCGCCATCAAAATTGGCCCTGTGTCCGCCAAATTCACCGGCAAGGTCACACTGTCTGACATTCAAGCGCCTAACGCCTATGCCTTGAACTTCGAAGCACAAGGTGGCGTGGCAGGATTTGGCAAAGGCGAGTCCAAGGTGTCTTTGCATCCCCACGCCGAAGGGTGCGAGCTGCAATACACCGTTCACTCCACAGTGGGTGGTAAGTTGGCGCAATTGGGCCAACGCCTGATTGATGGTGCCGCCAAATCTTTGGCCGAAGATTTCTTCAAACGCTTTGACGAGGCCTTGCAGGCCAAGTACCCCCAAGCAGAAGGCACAACGGCATCACCCGAACCCGAAGCAACACCCGCCTCTGGCAGTGTCCCCGCTTGGGTTTGGCTTGCACTGGCCGTAGCGGCCGGTGCTGTTTGGACCCTGATGCGCTAAAGCGCTTCAAAGCATCATGGAAAACTTAGACATTGTGGTTTTGCGAACCCTCAAAGCTTGGCGCGATGCTGGGCAGCGAGCCATGCTCACCACCGTGGTCAGAACTTGGGGCTCTTCACCTCGCCCTGTAGGCTCCATCATGGCCTTGTGTGAAACCGGCGCCGTGGTGGGTTCGGTATCGGGTGGCTGCATTGAAGACGATCTGATTGCGCAGTACAGCAAAGCCAACGCCATCACAGACAGTGCGCCTGTGCGCCTGAAATACGGCATCAGCGCCGATGAAGCACACCGCTTTGGACTCCCCTGTGGTGGCACCCTGGAGTTGTTGCTAGAGTTCAACCCCGATGCGGCACGCTTGACGGAGTTGATCGACATGTTGGCGCGCGGTCACCTGACCCAACGATGCACGAATCTGCAGACTGGGCTTGTCACGCTGATTGCCAGCGATGCACCCAGCGAATTGCAGATCGACGAACACAAGCTCATCAACACCTTTGGTCCCGAATACCGCATGCTGCTCATTGGTGCTGGTCAGATGACCGAGTACCTGGCCACCATGGCCCTCTTCAACGGCTTTGCAGTCACCGTGTGCGATCCTCGAGAGGAATATCGCGGCGCATGGTCCGTGGTTGGCGTCACAGTAAAGCACGACATGCCCGATGACTTGGTAGGCAGCTTCAAACCCGACCGCCGAAGCTGTGTGATTGCCTTGACACACGACCCCAAACTCGATGACTTGGCTTTGTTGGCGGCCTTGGAAACAGATGCGTTTTACATTGGCGCCATTGGCTCACGCCGCAACAACTTGCTGCGCCAACAACGCATGATCGAGCATTTTGATCAAACGGAAGAATCCCTGGCCAGACTGCGCGGCCCCATTGGCATTTACATTGGCAGCAAAACACCCGCTGAGATTGCGGTCAGCATCATGGCCGAAGTGTTGGCCGTTAAAAATGGCGTGCCCTTGCCGCGCGACATGGATGTAGCGCATGCCAAAAACACGCACGAAGGACCGCCCATCGATCCTTCGGCACCTGTCTGCTTTACAGGCAGATAAGTTACTTGTTGGCGTTGGGGAAAAACACCGACTCACCGCCAATTTTGTAGGCTGCAATGGCTGCCTGACCATTGCTTGAGATCACCCAGTCCACAAACTTTTGCGCATCGGCTTGTTTCACGTGCGGGTGCTTGGCGGGGTTGACCACCATCACACCGTATTGGTTGAACAACTTGGCATCGCCTTCCACCAAGATCTTCAAGTCAGCGCGGTTTTTGAAGTTCAACCACGTTCCGCGGTCTGCGAGCACATAGGCGCCAGTGGAGGCGCCAATGTTCAAAGCAGGCCCCATGCCGCAACCGCATTCTTTGTAACCACCGCCCTTTTTATCGGCCATTGCAGCTTGGCTCCAAAAGCGCAACTCTGCAGCGTGCGTGCCACTTTTGTCACCACGCGAAATGAAGGCGGCATTGCTGCTCGAGATTTTCTTCAAAGCGGCCACAATGTCATTGCCCTTGACATTGGCCGGGTCGGCTTGCGGGCCCACCACCACAAAATCGTTGTACATCACCGGAAAACGTTTGATGCCAAATCCTTCAGCGACGAATTTTTCTTCTGCTTGCAGATCGTGCACAAACACCACATCGGCATCACCACGTCGTGCCATGTCCAAGGCCTGCCCCGTGCCCAAGGCCACCACCTTGATGTCAATGCCCGTGGCTTTTTTGAACTCGGGCAAAAGGTGACCAAACAAGCCTGACTGTTCAGTGGAAGTTGTTGATGACATCACGATCGATTGCGCCGTGCTGTGGACGCTCAGTGCACCCAAGGCCAAGCCCAAGAACAGGTGACGTACCCATGGCTTATGCAGCAGCGATGTGTGGGCGTTTCTCATGAAGTTTCTCCTTGAAGAAATAAATAAGCTGGATGGCTGTGTTGTTTCAAACACTCGGCATTGAAAAAATCTGCTGTGGGCAAATCCGCCAAGATGCGGCCTTGTTCGATGTAAATCACCCGACTCGCCCAACGCTTGACTTGACCCAAGTTGTGACTTGCAAAAATCAAAGTCATCGGACTTGGTTTGTCCTTGGGCGCAATCATGCGCTGCACCAGTGCTTCAATTTCTCGTTTGGCCGGTGGGTCCAAGCTGGCTGTCGGCTCGTCCAAGAAAAGCAACTCGGGCTCTTTGGCCCAAGCTCTGGCCAAGGCCAAGCGCTGCTGCTGACCGCCCGACAAGGTGGCCGCGTTTTGCAACTTCACACCCGACAAGCCCACCACAGACAAAGCATCTAGCGCACGCACTTTGGCTTGATGCCAAGGCAAGCCCAAACTGCGGTCTAACCACAAGCCCAAGGCCACATTGCTCCAACTGCTCATGCGCAACATGTGCGGCCTTTGGAACAGCATGGCTTGACGGCATGTCGCCAATTGCAACTCGCCCTCTGAGACTTGGTGCAAGCCATTCAAAACGCGCAGCAAGGTACTTTTGCCAGACCCATTGGCGCCAATCAGCGCCACATGCTCACCCGCGTCAATTCGCAAACTCACATCGCTCAGAGCTTGAACATGGCCCAGTTTCAGGCTCACATGCTGGATTGAAATCAGGGCTGTCATGCCACCCACCCTCGCAAGCTGGTGGGCATGGACGCTTGATGGCGGTCTTGCCAATGCCTGAACAGCGACAGCAACATGTTCAAACAACACACAATGGCCAACAGCACCATGCCAAGCGCCAAGGCCAATGGCAAATCACCTTTGCTGGTTTCAAGCGCAATGGCTGTTGTCATCACACGTGTGAAGCCTTCGATGTTGCCACCCACAATCATCACAGCGCCCACTTCTGAAATGGCGCGTCCAAAACAAGCCACCACCACGGTTAGCAAAGCAAAGCGCTCGTTCCAAGCCAACAACACACAGCGCACCAAATGACCGGCCCCTAAAGACCGCCATTGCTCGCCATGCGCTGCGTCTACGTCTTCGACCACTTGCCTGCTGAGCGCCGCAGCCACGGGCACCACCAACACGACTTGGGCAAGTACCATGGCTTTAAAACTGAACAACCAACCTAAAAAACCCAAAGGGCCTGTGCGCGACAGCAACAGGTAAATGACCAAGCCCACCACCACCGATGGCAGTGCCAGAAATGTATTGAGCAATGTGAGCAAGGCACTGCGGCCCCTGAATTGCGCAACGCCCAGGTAGGCACCCAAGGCGATGCCTAAACTGCAACCGATCAAAGTCGCAGAAGCGCTCACCCCCAGTGAACGGCCCGCAATGGCCCAAAGGCCAGGATCGAAATTTGAAATCAGCTGCACGGCGGTGACCGCGCTGTCTGTGAATGTGTTCATAAAGCCTTGGAATTGCGGCAGATCCTACGGCCTTTCATTTCCCCACACGCACAGAGGTGTTCCGCTATGAAATTGAATGCATAGCCCATCCAAATCGAGAACCAATTCAGGCACACTTGCGAGGTGGCCAAAATTGAACTTTTTTACGATTGGAAAATCAACCCAGACAGCCTTGGGCGGTCTGAATTGCCTTTGCGCAACAATTTGATGACGCTGCTGCAAGCCGTCAGGTCACAAGGCTCCATCAGCGCAGCAGCCAAAGCATTGGACCTGTCCTACCGCCACGTGTGGGGCGAGCTCAAAAAATGGGAAGCGCAGTTGGGCCAAGACCTCATTGTTTGGGACAAAGGCCAACCCGCCAGGTTGTCCATTTTTGGCGACAAATTGCTTTGGACAGAACGCCAAACCCAAGCCCGATTGGCCCCGCAAATTGAGACCATTCGCGCGGACCTCGAGCGGGCCATGTCATTGGCCCTAGACCCCAACGCCCATGTTTTGACACTTCATGCAAGCCACGACGATGCCCTCTCTGGCTTTCGCGATCATGCGGCGCAACAAGGCTTGCACTTGGATTTGAAATTCAACGGCAGCCTGGTCGCTTTGCAAGATTTGAACGAAGGCCGATGCACCATTGCAGGCTTTCACACCTTGGCCAACGTAAGTCCTCAAAGCCATATTGCGCGTGTGTACAAGCCCTTGCTCAAACCCGGCTTGCACAAATTGATGGGCTTTGCAGCGAGGCAACAAGGGCTGATCACTGCGCCAGGCAACCCCTTTCAGCTGCAATCTTTGGCCGATGTCGTTCAAAGGCGCGCCAGATTTGCCAATCGGGCGGAAAGTACAGGCACCCGCGTTTTGTTAGACCATTGGCTGAAGGCCCATTCACGCCAGCCCCTCGACATCCATGGCTACGAATCGATTGAACTGTCCCATGCGGCAGTGGCCGAACGCGTAGCTTCGGGCCAAGCCGATGTGGGACTGGGAACCCAATTGGCGGCCTTCCAGCGTGGACTCTGTTTTGTGCCTTGGGTGGAAGAGCGCTACTACTTCGTGTGCCTGAAATCAGCTGTTGACGATCCTGCCATCTCGAAAATGCAAGCCGCCCTGAGTTCACCAAGTTGGATGCAAGCTTTAACGCAATTGCAAGGCTACACCCCACATGCCCCTGGGCAGGTTTTGTCACTTCGGCATGAATTGCCTTGGTGGCAATACAAAAAGCCCAAAATCTGAATTTTTCTGGGGCCTAGCGGTTAAAATCCGACGCTGTTTGTTCGGAAATCTCCGTCAACTGAATCGACTCAGTTGAACCCTTCTCAGGAAATCAATGTGACTGCCCTTTTGAAATTTGCTGCCGGCATGGATTGGCTCAGCGAACGGTTTGCCCAAATTGCATCCTATACCGTTCTTTTATCGGCCATGATTTGCGCCGGAAACGCCTTCATTCGCTACGGTGTTGACTGGAGCTCCAATGGCCTCTTAGAAATCCAGTGGTACCTGTTTGCCTGGATGGTCATGGTGGGCTCGCCTTACGTGCTCAAGGTCAATGAACATGTCCGCGTTGACTTGCTCTACGGCAAGTTGAAAGGCAACTGGCCTGTTTACGTCGACATCATGGGCTTCATTGTGTTCTTGCTGCCCATCATGGGCTTCATGGCCTACCTGTCCTACCCCTACTTCCTCAACACCTTGATCTCTGGCGAGATGAGTCAAAACGCAGGCGGCCTCATTCGTTGGCCGGCCGTGTTGGCCTTGCCTGTTGGCTTTGGCATGGTCTGGCTTCAAGGCCTTGCCGAACTCATCAAGCGCGTCGCCTATTTGCGCGGCGAATACGCCATGGACACTCACTACGAAAAACCACTTCAGTAAATCTGAAAGCTCATTTTTCAGATCTTTCAAAAATACTGTTAGGACCCCAAAATGGAAATGCAAAATTTCGCACCGATCATGTTTGCCGGCTTGGTCGCCGTCATGATCATCGGCTTCCCCGTCGCTTTCTCTCTGGCCGCACTGGGCTTGGGCTGCGGCTTCTTCGCCATTCAAATGGGTTGGTTTCCAGCGGCATTCATGTCCAACCTGCCCATCTCTATCTTCTCCATCTTAAGCAATGACTTGTTGCTGGCCATTCCCTTCTTCACCTTCATGGGAACCATCCTAGAGAAGTGCGGCCTGGCTGAAGACATGCTCGACTCCATGGGCCAATTGTTTGGTCCTGTGCGCGGTGGTCTGGGTTACTCCGTCATCATTGTGGGTTTCATTTTGGGCGCCATCACAGGCACCGTGGCAGGTCAAGTGATTGCCATGGCACTCATTTCCTTGCCTGTCATGATTCGCTACGGTTACAACATGCGTTACGCCACGGGCGTGTTGGCAGCCTCTGGCACCATCACCCAGTTGGTGCCACCTTCATTGGTCTTGGTGGTGCTGGCTGACCAATTGGGCAAGCCTGTGGGCGACATGTACAAAGGCGCTTGGGGTCCCTCCTTGCTGCAAATTGCCATGTTTGCGCTTTACACCTACGGCTTGGGCTTGGTCAAGCCTCACTACATTCCAGGCGTCCCTAAAGAAGCGCGTACGCTTGAGGGCTGGGCCCTGTGGAGCAAATGCTTGAAGGGCATCATTCCTTCTGCCATTTTGATTTTCACGGTGTTGGGCTCCATGGGCGGCTTGCCATTCCAATCCTCCGCCTTGGCAACGCCCACAGAGGCAGGCGCCATGGGTGTGGTGGGCGCTTTGATTTTGGCCGGCATGCACAAACGACTCACCAAAGAATTGTTGTGGGAAGCCATGCACGGCACCATGCGCCTGACGGCCATGGTGGTGTTCATTCTGATTGGTTCACGCGTCTTCAGCCAAGTGTTCCAGGGTGTTGACGGCTCCAAATGGGTTGAACACTTGCTGACCGGCTTGCCTGGCGGCCAGGTTGGCTTCTTGATCGTGGTCAACGTCTTTGTGTTCTTCTTGGCCTTCTTCTTAGACTTCTTCGAAATCGCCTTCATCATTGTGCCCATGCTCACGCCTGTGGCCCAAAAACTGGGCATCGATTTAGTCTGGTTTGGCGTGCTGCTTTGCGTGAACTTGCAAACCAGTTTCATGCACCCGCCGTTTGGTTTTGCACTCTTCTATTTGCGAGGAATTGCAGACACCTTGTTCAAAGACAAGCGCATTCCAGAAGCCATCAAATCCAACGATATTTATTTGGGTTCGATCCCATGGGTCATCATGCAAATTTTGCTGGTGATCATTGTGATTTTCTTCCCCCAGTCCGTTACTGCTTTCCTCGACAAAGAAGAAGTGGTTGACCTGGACAAGGTGGTGATTGAAATGCCCAAAGACGAGGATGCAGAAAAAGCGGCAGTTCAAGCTGCTGAAGATCTGCTCAAAACACCTCAGCAGACACAGCAATCTGCAGACGATGAACAGAAGAAGATCGACGATCTCTTCAAGAAATAAATGACAGCTTCGGCCCTCTCAGGGCCCGCTTTTTCAAAGCCGTTCAAAGTGCTGGCCATTGCACTGAGTGCGGCTTTGATGGGTTGGTCCTTGATGCTTCCCATCGACTTCTTTTCCAAAAGTGGTTTGTGGGTGGCCTCAGCGCATGCTTTGATCATTTACACCGTTTGGCATATTCAGTTCAGCGTCACCAGCCTTAGTTCTGATCAAATCAAACAGACTTGGATATGGGACAAGTCCATGCAGCTGAATGACATGGCCTATCTCAAAATCATTCACGTCCCTGCTTTAAGTTGGCTCATCGCACCGCGTGTCTATGCGAGAACCATGATGGGCAAGTTTGCCGTTTTCTACACCAGCTCCCCCGAGGTCATACAAGCCTTGTATGCGCTGGAGGCCAAACTCAAAGCCGATCGACAAGCGTTTTGAGTCAGACATAAAAAAACCGGCCGAGGCCGGTTTTTTTATGCGCTGCAAAAGCAATCAGAGCTTTTGTGCTTGCATGAAGGTGTCGAACTTTGCTTCTGTGAAGCGGAACCACAAGTTTTGCTCTGCGCGGAACTTGCTGAAGTCGGCGTAGATTTTTTTCCAATCTGGGTTTTTGTCGTTCAACTCTTCGTAGAGAGCCATGGATTCTTTGAATGCCAAGGCCATCACGTCGTTGGTGAAAGGACGCAGCTTCGTACCCTTGGCAACCAGCTCCTTCAAGGCGGCAGGATTGCGTGCGTCGTACTTGGCTTGCATGTCGGTGTGGGCTGTTGCAGCAGCAGCTTCCACAATGGCTTTGTACTCTGCTGGCAAGGCTTCAAACGCCTTTTGGTTGATGAAGAAGTCCAACTGAGGACCACCTTCCCACCAGCCTGGGTAGTAGTAGAAAGGCGCCACTTTGTTGAAGCCCAACTTCTGATCGTCGTAAGGACCGACCCACTCGGCTGCATCGATGGTGCCCTTTTCCAAAGCTGTGTAAATTTCACCGCCAGGAATGTTTTGTGGCACGCCGCCCATGCGCTCAATGACCTTGCCAGCAAAACCGCCAACGCGGAACTTCAGGCCTTTCATGTCGGCCACTGATTTGATCTCTTTGCGATACCAGCCGCCCATTTGCGAACCTGTGTTGCCGCCTGGGAAACTGATGATGTTGTACTTGGCGTAGAACTCACGCATCAATTTCAAACCATTGCCTTCGTACATCCAAGCAGTCATTTGACGGCTGTTCAGACCAAAAGGAATAGAGCAACCCAAAGCAAACACATCGTTCTTACCAAAGAAGTAGTAAGGGGCTGTGTGTGCAATTTCAATGGAGCCTTGTTGGACAGCATCGACCACGCCGAAGGGTGGTGTGATTTCGCCAGCAGCGTGAACGGAAATCTCAAACTTGCCGCCAGTCATGTTCTTCACAGCTTTGGCAAAAACGTCGGCGGCACCGTGAATGGTGTCCAAGGCTTTAGGGAAGCTGGAGCTGAGGCGCCAACGAACGGTTGCTTGCGCGTGAACAGCGGGTGCAGCACCTGCAGCCAAAATGCCAGCGATACCAGCATTCTTAATGACGGAACGACGATCCATGAAGTAACTCCTAATGAAGAATTTCGTCACAAAAGTGACAAGTTAAAAATACAGAGACTATTGTAGAAATTTAAATCGTGGTTTCTGTTGAGGGTTTACCCTTTTCCCAAATTCAAATAAGGATTTGGAAAAGCCGCCCAATCAGGCCTACCTCAAACCCTGAGTTCAGGCCATTTTTGTCGAATGGAATTCTCAATCCCTTGCGCATCCAGTCCCAACATGGCCATCAACTTGGCAGGGTCGCCATGCTCCACAAACTCATCGGGCAGACCGAGGTTCAAAACCGACTTGAGGACATTGGCCGCCTGCAAAGCCTCACCCACAGCGCTGCCTGCACCACCCATCACACAAGCGTCTTCTACAGTGACCAGGTGTTCGTGACGGGCAGCCATGGCCAAGACCATCTCGACATCCAGCGGTTTGACCCAGCGCATGTTGACCACCGTGGCATTGAGCTTTTCAGCCGCCTGCAAGGCGGGGTAAAGCAAGGTGCCAAATGCCAAGATGCACACACCCTGACCTTCGCGTCGAATTTCAGCTTTGCCCAAAGGCAAAGTTTGCAAATCCGTACCGGCATCCACACCGACACCCGTGCCGCGGGGATAGCGCACTGCCACCGGATGATTTTGGGCATAAGCGGTGCTGAGCAACAAACGGCATTCACGCTCATCACTGGGACATGCTACCGACATGTTGGGAATGCAGCGCAAATACGCAATGTCGTAAGCACCGGCGTGCGTCGCGCCATCAGCGCCCACCAAACCAGCACGGTCCAGGGCAAACACCACGGGCAAGTTTTGCAGCGCCACGTCGTGGATCAACTGATCGTAGCCACGTTGCAAAAAGGTGGAGTAAATGGCCACCACTGGTTTTAAACCTTCGCAGGCCAAGCCAGCTGCAAACGTCACGGCATGCTGTTCGGCAATGCCCACGTCGTAATAACGGTCGGGAAAGCGTTTGTGAAACTCCACCATGCCCGAGCCTTCACGCATTGCGGGCGTGATGCCTACCAAACGCGTGTCTTGGGCCGCCATGTCGCAAAGCCACTGGCCAAAGATGTGCATGAAAGCAGGCTTGGGCGCTGTCGCTGCGGGCACCAAACCCACCTTGGGATCGAACTTGCCAGGACCGTGATAGTTCACAGGATCGTCCTCAGCCAGTTTGTAGCCCTGCCCTTTTTTGGTAATCACATGCAGGAACTGGGGGCCCTTCAGGTGTTTGATGTTTTCCAGCGTGGGAATGAGCGAGTCCAAATCATGGCCATCGATGGGGCCAATGTAGTTGAAACCAAATTGCTCAAACATCGTGGCCGGAACCACCATGCCTTTGGCATGTTGTTCAAAGCGCTTGGCCAATTCAAACAGGGGCGGCGCGCTCTTTAAAACGTTCTTGCCCATGTTCTTGGCCGTTGAATAAAAACGACCACTCATCAGTTGTGCCAAGTAGCGGTTCAATGCCCCAACCGGCGGACTGATGGACATGTCGTTGTCATTCAAGATCACCAACAACTTGCAATCTTCAATGCCCGCGTTGTTCATGGCTTCAAAGGCCATGCCCGCAGTCATGGCGCCATCGCCAATGACCGCAATCGCATGGCGTGACTCGCCCTTTTGGCGTGCCGCAATGGCCATGCCCAAGGCTGCAGAAATACTGGTTGACGAGTGGGCTGTGCCAAAGGTGTCGTACTCGCTTTCGTCGCGACGCGGAAAGCCTGACAAGCCGCCCAGTTGTCGCAATGTCGGCATGCGTTCACGACGGCCCGTCAAAATTTTGTGTGGATACGTTTGATGGCCAACGTCCCAGACGATGCGATCTTCGGGTGTGTTGAAGACGTAGTGCAAAGCGACGGTCAGTTCCACTGTGCCCAAATTGGAGCTCAGGTGCCCGCCGGTTTTGGACACGTTGTCCAAAACACATTGACGCACATCGTCGGCCAAGCGCGGCAAATCACTGCGCTGCAGTTTTCGCAGATCGGCAGGTGAATGAATCGATTCAAGCATGTTAGTTTTTCCGTTCCACCACTTGGCTGGCCAAGGCGCGCAAAGCGGCTGTGGCTGTGGCGTTCAAACCGCTGGCAGTCAAAGCGGCCAGCGATTCAGCATGAAGTTGTTCTGCCAGTTCTTGCGCTTTGGCAAGACCTAGCAAAGACACATAAGTGGGTTTGTCGGCCGCGGCATCTTTGCCAGCGGTTTTGCCCAATGTAGCCGAGTCTGAGGTGACATCCAAAATGTCGTCAACCACCTGAAAAGCTAGCCCCAAGCACTGGGCGTATTGCGACAAAGCGTCCATTACCAAGGTGCTGGGCTTGCCCGCACAGACAGCCCCCATTTGCACGCTGCACAACAACAAGGCACCGGTTTTGAGGCGATGCATTTGGCGCAGTTGCGCTTCGGTCAAGGGCAGTCCTACGCTGGCCAAGTCAATGGCTTGACCGCCCGCCATGCCTTGGTAGCCTGCAGCTCGGGCCAACAAGCCTGCTTGCAAAGCTTGCACTTCCAACTCGGTACTGCCATCCAATGGCGTAAGGTACTCAAACGCCAGGGCTTGCAAGCCATCCCCCACCAACAAAGCCTGCGCCTGACCGTATTTCACATGAACCGTGGGCTTGCCGCGGCGCAACACATCGTTGTCCATGCAAGGCATGTCATCGTGAACCAAGGAATACGCATGAATCAATTCAATGGCGCATGCAGCACGCAGGGCGGCAATGGCGGCAGGCTGATCAGACACACTGGCGGCTTCTAAGTCCACCCCAATGGCTTCTGCTGCAGCCAAAACTAGCAAGGGGCGCAAACGTTTGCCGCCATCCAAAACGGCATAGCGCATGGCTTCACCCAAACCAGCGGGTGAATGCCCATCAATGCCTTGTTTGAGTTGTTGCTCGACTTGCGCCAGTCGGGCTTCCGACCAAGCTTTGAAATTGAAGTTGCCAGAAAAATTGTCGCTCATACGCCGTCCCAAGGTTTCAAACTGCCCTCGTCTAAAACGTTGATTTGGGTTTCGATGGCGGCCAAACGTTCGCGGCAATAGGCCAGCAAAGTTGCGCCTCTTTGGTAATGCGTCAGCAGCTGGTCCAAAGGCAATTGACCGGATTCGAGTTTGGCCAGCAACTGCTCCAACTCTTGAACCGCCTCTTCGTAGCTTTCAGGAACGGCCTGATCGGCCTGCGCTTTGGCTGGGGTGGGAGTGGCTTTGGGCATGGCTGAATTAGATCTAAAGAAGGGCATTTTAGGGCGACTTCAGCCCGAATTTGCTGACCTGAGGGTACAATTCCCCTTCATCGCGGGCTTCGGTCCGTTTTTTTCGCGGTCAGCCCTCAAGGCCCCGCATTGTCCCTGCCCCTTCATAGGGGGAGTCTCTAGGTCAGGTCACCCATGTCTGATTTAAGTCTTCAACTGCAGCAGGCCGCAAGCCAACTACCAGTTTCAAGCTACTTTGATGACGCGCTGTTTCAGCGCGAGCTGAAAAGCATTTTTCAGCAAGGCCCCAAGTACGTGGGTCATCAACTGTCCGTTCCCGAAATCGGGGACTACCATGCCCTGCCCCAAGAGGCCGCTGGCCGTGCCTTGGTTCGGTCCGAGCGCGGCGTCGAATTGATCTCTAACATTTGCAGGCACCGCCAAGCGGTCATGCTGCAAGGCCGTGGCTCACTTCATACCCAACAAAAAGGCAGCGCGGGTGGCAACATTGTTTGCCCACTTCACCGTTGGACTTATGCGCCTTCTGGCAACTTGCTGGGTGCCCCGCACTTTGCCCAAGACCCTTGCCTGAACCTTCAAAACTACCCACTCCAAGAATGGAATGGCTTGCTCTTTGAAGGCAATGGCCGCGATGTGACCGCCGATTTGGCCGGCATGGGCCCTCGCGCCGCCCTTGACTTCACAGGCTTCAAACTCGATCACGTTGAGATGCACGAGTGCAACTACAACTGGAAAACCTTCATCGAGGTTTACCTCGAGGACTATCACGTCGAGCCCTTCCATCCTGGCTTGGGCAATTTCGTGACCTGTGACGACCTCAATTGGCAGTTCCAAAAAGAGTTTTCGGTGCAAACGGTTGGCATCGCTAACCGTTTGGGAAAAGCAGGCAGCCCGGTCTACAAACGCTGGCAAGAGCAACTCATGCAATACCGTCAAGGTGCCGTACCCGAATTCGGCGCCATCTGGCTCACCTACTACCCTCACATCATGGTGGAGTGGTATCCCCATGTTCTGACGGTGTCCACACTGCACCCCATCAGCCCAGAAAAAACGCTGAACATGGTGGAGTTTTACTACCCCGAAGAAATCGTTGCCTTTGAGCGTGAGTTTGTAGAAGCACAGCAAGCCGCGTACATGGAAACATGCATTGAAGACGATGAAATTGGCGAACGCATGGACGCCGGTCGCAAAGCCTTGCTGAAACGAGGCGACAACGAAGTGGGCCCCTATCAAAGTCCCATGGAAGATGGCATGCAACATTTCCACGAGTGGTACCGACGAAAAATGGGCGACGCCCTTACCGACTGAAGCGCATGCAAGCACTCTGGATGGTTCTGGCCTCGCTGTTTTTCTCAACCATGAGTGTTTGCGTGAAGTTTGCAGCCACGCATTTCAACACCTTTGAATTGGTTTGCTACCGCGGTGCCATTGGCACCTTGATCATGGCGGTCATCTGCAAGCGCAAAGGCATGTCACTCAAAACCCCCGTGCCCAAAATGCACCTCTGGCGCTCCGTGGTGGGCGTCACGTCCTTGGCCGCTTGGTTTTATGCCATTGCCTATTTGCCCTTGGCCACCGCCATGACGCTCAACTACATGAGTGGTGTTTGGGTGGCGGCCTTTTTGGTGGGCAGCACCATTTGGGCGGGGTCCTTGCAAAATGCCAAACAACAAATTCCAGTGGCCCTGACCGTGATGGTGGGATTTGTTGGTGTGGTGATGATTTTGCGTCCCACCTTTGAACAAAATCAGTGGCTGGCAGGCTTGATTGGCGTGTCTTCTGGAGTCATTGCAGCCATGGCTTATTTACAGGTTGCTGCTTTGGGCCGCGAAGGTGAACCCGTCGAGCGCACTGTGTTTTACTTTTCTTTGGGTGCCACAGTCTCGGGCGCCGTGTGCATGCTCTTTACCGGCACCAGCGAGTGGGTGTGGCCACAAGCATGGTTGCTATTGCCGATGGGCATTTTGGCGGCTTTAGGTCAATGGTGCATGACCCGCGCCTACAACGACGGCGCCACCATGGTGGTGGCCAATCTGCAATATTCGGGCATCGTCTTTTCAGCCTTGTTTGGCATGTTTTTGTTTGGCGATCAAATCCCCCTCATTGGATGGGCCGGCATCATTGTCATCGTGCTGAGCGCCATCGCCGCAACGGCATTGCGATCACGCAGTGCCGTTGCCTTGCCCGTTGAAGACCACTGATATTGAAAGGATGCATTCGATGTACACCACCCTCATTTCCGTCCAACAACTCAAAGACCTTCAAGCCTCTGGCCAAGCCTTCATGGTGTTCGATTGCAGTTGCGATTTGATGAAGCCTGAAATGGCCGAAGTGATGTTTGAAACAGTGCGCATACAAGGTGCTCGCCAAGCGCATTTAGATCGCAACCTAAGCACCCACGGCCCCACAGCCGTCAACGGCGGCCGCCATCCCCTGCCTTCCCGCGAAACATTTGCGGCGTGGCTTGGCAGTTTAGGATTGACCAACGACATGCAAGCTGTGGTCTACGACCGCAACGGTGCCAACTATTGCGGCCGTTTGTGGTGGATGCTGAAATGGCTAGGCCATGATGCCGTGGCGGTGCTGGACGGCGGTTTGCAAGCTTGGCAAGCCTCGGGCGGCGCTGTGGAATCTGGCGTTGCTGCGCCTGCTCAAAGTTCATCTACGTTTGCCTTGAAACCTGCGCTGCGCGAATGGGTCAGCACCGCCGACCTGGCACCCCAAGTGGGCCATGCCAATCTCACCATCATCGATGCGCGGGGTGCTGCACGCTATCGCGGCGAAATGGAACCCATTGATCCGGTGGCGGGGCACATCCCTGGCGCATTGAACCGTCCTTTCAATGAGAACCTCACCGCTGAAGGATTTTTCAAATCACCGCATGTGCTGCGCGCAGAATTTGAAACACTCTTGGCGGGCCGCGACGCGTCAACGGTGGTGCATCACTGCGGCAGTGGCGTCAGCACGGTGCCCAATATTTTGGCCATGGAGTTGGCGGGCTTGGGTGTGACCCGTTTGTACCCAGGCAGCTGGAGTGAATGGTGCAACACACCTGGCCTGCCCTGCGCCAAGTCTTGAAATTGCCAGTCAGTGCAGGCTTGAAGAGTGGGCCAACATGCTCACGCCACTCACCAAAGCCATGCCAGACACCAACCACACAATTTGTGCGGCCGTCTCGCGAGAGCTCAGGCGCTTTTGAAGTTGTGGAATCAGGTCGGCCAGCGCCACATAGATGAAACTGCTGCTGGCAATGGCCAGCATGTAAGGCAAGATGCCATGCAACTGGTCTAGCAAGACGTAGCCTGCCACGCCGCCCAATGCCGTGATGGCACCTGCCAGCGTCACTTTCAAAATGGCTGTTTGACGGCTGCGGGAACCTTCGTTCAACACCACCAAATCGCCCATGTGGTGCGGCACTTCGTGCGCAAGCACGGCCAAGGCAGCCACAACACCCAAGCGCAAATCGACCATAAAGGCCGAAGCAATCAAGACGCCATCGCCAAAGCAATGCACGCTGTCGCCAGCCAAAATGGCCCAACCACCAGCCATTGGTTTGGCATGCGTGTCATGATTGTGTGAAGCGTCGGCTGCATGGTCGTGATCATGCGCATCGTCATGAAGGTGACCATCATGATGGCCATGGTGCGCATCGCCATGGTGGTGTTCATGACCGTGATGCCACAACTCGGCTTTGTCGAGCAAGAAGAAAAAGAGCAAACCAAAC
>CANGCI010000029.1 GCA_947451995.1 Comamonadaceae bacterium
GCTGAGCCGGCACTGAATCAGTTCAGCATCATGCTGAGCTTGCGGCGATAGCTCGACACCATGGCCGCTTGCGGGTCTTCTTGCACCGCACTCTTGCCCATCAGTTCAATGCCGCCAGCTGTTTTGCCGGTATGGTCGGCGCCGCCTTTGGGGGTCGCTGGTGTCAGCAACTCCAACAAGCCCACCATGGTTTTGCGCGGCGCTTCGTCGTTCCACTTTTTGTCGCGCATGATGATCTCTAAGAGCTCGTCCATGGCGCCCGTCCAGTCGTCGCTGGCCAACAGCAAGCGAGCTTTGGCAAAGCGTGCGTCGAAGTCGCGCTTGTTGGCGGCGATCAATTCGTCAAACTTTTCCAGGGGCCATTGGCCCATGGGGTCGGTGGTGACGAAGTTCAATGCGTCGAGCCATTGCTTCAATGCTTCAAAGCGCATTTTGAGAGGTATTTGCGACAAGCAGGGTTGGAGCACCGTACCTGCCGTGTCGAGTTGGCCCATGCTGATCAGCAGCTTAACGAGGTCAAATCGGGCGTCGTCGTTTTCGGGGTTGGCTTCCAAGGCTTCGAGCAACTTGCTTTGGGCAGTTTCCAAGTCGCCCGATTCCAACAAGGCTTCCGCTTCTTGCACTTCGGCTTCGGCCAAGACTTCGTTCTCGCCGGGGACGTGCTTGTCGAGGAATTCGCGCAGTTTGCCCTCGGGCACGGCGCCCATGAAGCCATCTACGGGTTGGCCGTTTTTCAGCATCACGCAGGTCGGGATGCTGCGAATGCCAAAGGCGGCGGCCAGTTGTTGTTCTTGATCGGAGTCGATTTTGACCAGTTTGAAGCGGCCGCCATAGGCTTCTTCCATTTTTTCAAGAAGTGGGCCCAAGGTTTTGCAAGGGCCGCACCAGGGGGCCCAAAAGTCCACCAAAACAGGGGTGGTCATGGAGGCGGCAATGACCTCGGCTTCAAAAGTTTCTACGGTGACATCGATCATATTTACCAGACCTTGGGGCTAAACCTTAAAATTCAAGGATTCAGCTGAGATTGAAGGCTCAGCTGAGACAATTGTTCAATTTTCAACGACTGCGTCTTGACGCTTCAGCAAAGCCAAACATGACATCTACCGCATCCAAAGCCAAAACACGCATCGGCGTGGTCATGGGTTCCAGTTCCGACTGGGACACGATGCAGCACGCAGTACAGATTCTCCAACAGTTTGGCATCGATCACGAAGCCAAAGTGGTCTCGGCGCACAGAATGCCCGATGAAATGTTCACTTATGCCGAAACTGCGCAGGAACGCGGCTTGATGGCCATCATTGCTGGGGCGGGTGGCGCGGCGCACTTGCCAGGCATGTTGGCGGCAAAGACCGTGGTGCCCGTCTTGGGTGTGCCAGTGGCCAGCAAGCATTTGCAGGGCGTTGATTCTTTGCACAGCATTGTGCAAATGCCCAAAGGCATTCCCGTGGCCACCTTTGCCATTGGCGCAGCAGGCGCTGCCAATGCCGCTTTGTTTGCCGTGGCCATGCTCGCGCAACACGACGATGCCTTGCAAGCCAAGCTGGCGCAGTTTAGAAAAGACCAGACCGCCGTGGCGCAAGCGATGACATTGCCGCCAGTGGGCACTGCGTGAACATCATGACAAATTCAGTTTCTTTGTTGCCCGGCGGCAGTGCTGCCCAGGGTGCTTCTGCCGCAGCTGAGCCGCTCACCTTGGGGGTGATGGGTGGCGGTCAATTGGGCCGCATGTTTGTGCATGCCGCCCAAACCATGGGCTATTTCACGGCTGTGCTCGACCCCGATGCCAACAGCCCTGCTGGCCGCGTGAGCCATCGCCACATTCAAACCGACTACACCGACCCCGCAGGCCTGCAGCAGTTGGCTGCGTGCAGTGCCGCCATCACCACCGAATTTGAAAACGTGCCTGCGCCTGCTTTGCAGGCATTGGCCCAGTTTCGACCCGTGTCACCAGGCGCGGATGCCGTGGCCATTGCGCAAGACCGCGCTGCCGAAAAGGCGCACTTTGTGACATGTGGCGTGCCTTGTGCACCTTATGCCGTGATTGAAACGACCGCCCAGTTGGAAGAGGCGGTGCTGCACAACTTGCTGCCGGGTATTTTGAAAACTGCGCGCTTGGGCTACGACGGCAAAGGCCAAGTGCGTGTGAAAGACGCTGAGGCCTTGCGCGCAGCTTGGCAAGACTTGAAGCAAGTGCCCTGCGTGCTTGAAAAAATGTTGCCCTTGCAATTGGAATGCTCGGTGATTGTGGCGCGTGGCCGTGATGGCCAGATGGTGAATTTTCCGGTGCAACGCAATTTACACCGCGAGGGCATCTTGGCCGTCACGGAAGTTTACGAAGGTCATTTGCCCGCAGATTTGCAACAGCAAGCCGTGGCTGCTGCGCGCTCGATTGCTGAAGGCGTGAACTATGTTGGCGTGTTGTGCGTCGAGTTTTTTGTGCTGCAAGATGGCAGCATGGTGGTCAATGAAATGGCGCCCCGTCCACACAACAGCGGTCACTACACCTTGGACGCTTGCGATCAATCGCAATTTGATTTGCAAGTGCGAACTTTGGCGGGCTTGCCTTTGACACAGCCGCGTCAACACAGCGCCGCCATCATGCTCAACTTATTGGGGGATGTGTGGTTTGATGCCAACAACACCCTGCGTTTGCCCGATTGGGCTGCCGTGCTGGCCTTGCCTGGCACCCACTTGCATTTGTATGGCAAAACCGAAGCACGCAAAGCACGCAAGATGGGTCACCTCAACGTCACCGGCAATTCGCCTGCGCAAGTTCGCGCCGTGGCCTTGAAGGCGGCGGCCATCTTGGGCATCGACGCTTTTTAAGTTGCTTGATCCCTGTTTCTCATCAACGCTTCCATGATCATTTCCTGCAACAACCCCGCCCATGTGCAACAAGCGGCTGACGCTTTGTGTGCAGGTGAGCTCTTGGGTTTGCCCACCGAAACAGTCTATGGTTTGGCAGCAGACGCCAACAACGAAACGGCTGTCGCCAAAATTTTCAAAGCCAAAGGCCGGCCCGCCAATCATCCCTTGATTGTTCATGTGGCCTCTTCAGCATCTGTCAACAACTTCGTCCGCGAAGTGCCTGCGTTTGCGCAAGCACTGATGACGCAATTTTGGCCAGGCCCTCTCACCCTCATCTTGCCCCGGTTGCCAGACACCGCAGCAGCAGCAGCAGGCGGGCAAAACTCGGTGGGCTTGCGTTGCCCCTCCCATCCTGTAGCGCTTGCAGTGCTCAAGGCCTGTGCAGACAAAGGTGTGTGGGGCGTGGCCGCACCCAGCGCCAACTTGTTTGGCCGCGTCAGCCCTACTTCGGCGGCGCATGTGCAAGCAGAATTTGGCGATGCACTTTTGATTTTGGATGGCGGTGAATGTGATGTGGGCATTGAGTCCACCATCGTTGACTGCACCCGCGGTGTGCCCGTGTTGTTGCGCCCTGGGCAAATCAGCCGCACGCAAATCGAACAAGCATGCGGTTTGAAATTGCACAACCCAGACGCATTGCCTACTGCGGCGCCGCGTGCATCAGGCACATTGGCGTCGCATTACGCGCCATCGGCCAAGGTGCGTTTGATGCAGACAGCCGAGTGGCAAAAAGCATTGGCAGCCTTAGGCCCGCACACTCAAAACCTGGCCTTGTGGTCTGTTGAAAAACCTGCCACTGAACTGATGGGTGCTGGCTTGGTTTGGCGTGCCCTGCCTGCAGATGCAAGTCAAGCGGCGCATGATTTGTTCAGTGTGCTCAGAGACTTTGACGCCCGAGGCGTGCGCACCATATGGATTGAAATGCCGCCAGACACACCCGAGTGGGAAGGGGTGCGCGACCGGATTCAGCGCGCTGCGGCCTGAGCACCTTCCAAAAAAACACCCCGAAGGGTGTTTTTTTGTGGCGCATTGAATGCGATTAAAACTTCATGCCAACACCCAAGCTCACACCAATGGGGTTGAGAGTGATGTCCAAGGTTTGGCCGGTTGACAAGGTGTTGCGTGTCTTGAGGGGCGTCTTGGTGATGGACCCATCCACAAACCAACGCTCGTCAATTTTGTATGACGCACCCACTTGCAGGGTGGCGGCCAACTTCGATTGAATCGACAAGGTGGTGGGCGTCAAGGGGGTTCCGCCCGTCAGGCCTGACAAGGCTGCGGTGGTGTGTTCGCCATCAAACTTGGCATAGGTGACGCCTAAGCCCAAATAGGGACGGAACATGCCACTGGCTTCACCAAAACGGTACTGCACCATGACGGTGGCGGGAATGGCTTTGGTATCACCAATTTTGCCAACACCGGCGATGCTGCCAGTGCCATACAAGTTGTGCTTGAAGGGCAATGCCAAAGGCAAGTCAATGGCCACACTGTTGCTGAGCATGTAGGTGATGCCGCCGGCATATTGTGTGCTGTTGCTCACGCCAGATTGCGCACCTGGCAAGGAAGGGGCTGACAAGGTGCCACTGGTCACTTGGGGTGCCAGTTGCATGATGCCACCGCGAACCAACCAGCTGCCCTGCGATTGGGCGTGCGCATTGCTTGAAAGCGTGAGTGAGGCGACTGCTGCCAAGGCAGACAGAGCAAAGCAGAATTTTGAAGTCATGAGGGTTCTCCTTTGCAACGTGTTACAGCCAACCAGCAGTGGCCAATGATTTGGCAACCAATTGGCTTAGCAACTGATAGCCCAAGGGTGTGGGGTGGAAGCCATCTGAGAAGGCGTAGGTTTGCCACCAGTTGGCGCCGCCTGTGGCGCCTGCAGGCGGTGTCATGGCAGACAAGTTGGCCGCTGTACAAGTTTGGAAGTTGTAAGTGGGCAAGCCATCTGCGCCTACACCGGTGATAGGACACGCGGGCGTGGTGACATTGGTCAGACCGTACTGCGCAGGGTTGGCCACTTGGTCATTGAAGGCCGTGTAGAAATCAACCAACACCACGCGTTTGTCGTTGGCCACCAAAGTTGCCAAGCGTGAGTTGAAGGCTTCGATCCAAGACTTGAACAGGGCTTCTGACTGAGCACGTGCACCAGCACCAGTGGCACCACCACCATAGGCGGCAGCAATGCCACTCAGCACCATTTGGAAGCGAGGCGTGTTGGTGATGCCGGGCATGTTAAGCACAGCAACGCGTTGAGCGCCCTTGTCCAATGCGTTGGCTTTGATGCTGTTGTAAAACTTATCGGCCAAGGCCACCATGTAGGTGCCGCCCACTTGGGCCATGCCAGCTTGACCACCAGCCAACATGGGGCCGAGTGTGGTGGCAGGAATGAGCGTGCCGGCCATGGCTGCAAAGCTGGCGCCACCATCTTTGGCGGCACCCAGATAAGCACCCACCAAATCGGCAGCGTCATTGCCGCCGCCATCAATCAGCAACAAATCAGAGCTGCTGTAATTGCCGGCAGAACTGGCCACTTGCAATTGGTACGTGATGGAGAAAGGTGATGCACCCGCGCCAGTTTGGGGGTTGATGTTGTTGATGCGTCCGCCGCCCACTGCATAGCTGCTGCAACCAGGCACCACGGCAAAAGGTGATGCTGCAGCGCCGGTGTACTTGAAGAAGTTACACAACTGGGGTGTGCCCAAGAGTGCTGCAATGCGCTCGGTCCAGACGGTGTTGGGTTCGCTGGGGCTGTCTTGCACCGAGAAAATACGGCCATTGGTGGGAATGCCTTTGAACACACCACTGTCGGCCAGGCTGTCGCCCATGACTTTGACAGATGCAATGCCCGCCAGTCGGCTGGTTTGGTCACCGCCTCCGCCGCCGCATGCTGCCAGCAAGGCAACCACTGCCGTGCTGAGCAGTGCTATTTTCCATTTCTTGGATGTCATCGTTCACCTCTTTGCTTGTCTCTGAGACGTATTAAAAAAAGAACGCCCGTTCTTTTCAGATGATCTTAAGCAGAGGTGCAGGAGGAGGTGATGGGGTAAGTACCAGTGGGCTATGACTTTTTGTCATCCTTGACCACCCACTCCAGAAGTTTGTCCAAAGCGGGGCGCGCCGCATTCGCATTGGGGTGGTTCACGATCACCACCAACACATAGCGTTGGCCACTGAGACCCTCCACATAGCCTGCCAATGACGCCACATCGCGCAGGCTGCCAGATTTGAGCTGGGCTCTGCCAATCACAACAGACTGGGGCGAGCGATCTTTCAAGCGCGCCACGGTGCCATCCACACCTGCAATGGCCAAGGAGTTTTGCAGCGCACTGGCGTATGAACTGTGCAGGCCCGATTGCAGCAAGGCACCAAGCGCTTGTGCGTTGCTGCGCTCCTCGCGAGACAAACCTGAGCCATTTTCCAGAACAGGCAGTGCATGATCTTTCAAGTTCTGTCGCCACCACTGCAAGACCATGGCGCGCGAAGATTCAAATTGACCAGGCCTTTGTTGGCTCGACAAACTTAAGAAAAGCTGTTGCGCCATCACGTTGTTAGAAAACTTGTTGATGTCGGCGACGATATCGGACAAGGGCAAGGAGGGCGCCTCAAGCCAAAGGCTGGCGCGGGCAGGTGTGATGCCATCGCGCACTTGGCCCACCAGTTTGCCACCTGCTTGTTGCCACAAGGCGTGGACCATGCGCGGCGCAAAACTTTGGGGTTGAACATAAGCCACAGGCCATTTTTGTTCACCACAAGCGACGGGGTAGGTGCCGTTAAAACGAACGAAGTCGGGGTTGGAGAAGTCAGCCTTGAGTTGCGTGCGCCAATCTTGACAGGGCGCTTGCGACAAGGGCACCGTTGTCGACCATTGCAAGTTGCGCAGGGGTGGCTCGCTGTCGATCTGAACTTCACCGCGCGCAGGGTTCGGTGTGAATTTGAACAGCAACGCATTGAAGTTCAGCAACAAGCCTTGAGGGGCCACGTTGTAAGGCCGCAAAGGTTCGTCATCGAAACTGGCCGGGTTGCGTGCAGGCAAGTCAAACACGCTGCCATCCAAAATGATGTCCCCGCGAATCTCGCGCACCCCTTTTTGTTGGACGGCTTCGATCAAAGCTTGCAAACGCTCGACCACCAGTTTGGGATCGCCGCTGCCCTTGAGGTAGAGGTTGCCTTGCAGCACATTGTCTTTGACCGGGCCGTCGATGAAGACACGGTTGCGCCAAGTGAAGTCGGGGCCCAGCATCGACAAGGCAGCCGATGTGGTGATTAACTTCATGACGGACGCGGGGTTCATCTCTGCGCTGGCGCGATGGCTGAGACGTGCCATGGGCAAGGGTGCATCGGGTGTGGCCTGAACGGGCCTGACCAAGATGCTGATGGCTTCGCGGGGAATGTTGGCTTGCTTCAAAGCAACACTGACACTGGGTGGCAAGCTGTCTTTGGCAGCGGGTGGGCTGTTGGGTTTGGCGGCAGCCGTTAGGCACAGGCAGACACAGGCCAAAACACACCCCATGGAGCGGCCACTCGTCGATGGGTCAACCCAGAAAGAAAAGAACTTGCGCATCCCTGAAGTCTAGCCGGCTCTGTCAAAGGCAGGCATGCATTCAAATTGAAAGGCCCAAGCAGGACGTATCATTGGGACATGGCTTTTTCTTCCCAAACTGTTGGCCGTCTGGCTGCTGTCATCACGGTCCTGATTTGGACGTCTTTCATCATTGTGGCGCGCGCATCGGCATCGCATGTTTTGCTGCCGCTGGACATTGCCTGTGCGCGCATCATCGGCGCCAGCAGCATCTTGTTGCCTTGGGCTTGGTGGTTGATGCGCGCTGAACGTCAAAGCGGTCAGAAGGTGGGCTCCTTGTTGGGCTTGTCACCTTTGCCCTTGCGCATCACCGTTCAAGCCGGATTTTTTGGCGGATTTTTGTATGCCGTGTTGGCGTACATCGGTTTCTTTTACGCGCCTGCAGGGCACGCCTCGGTGTTGATGCCTGGCAGTTTGCCTCTGTGGACCACGCTGTTGATGTGGCTCTTTTTGCGCGAGCAAATTGGCCTGAACCGCGCCATCGGTTTGCTCATGATTGTGTGCGGTGATGTGTTGGTGGGTGGCATGAGCTTGCTCAAGGCCTTTGAGGGTGGCGAAGTGTGGATTGGCGACGTGCTGTTCATGACGGCCGCGTTTTGTTGGTCGGCCTACAGCGTCACGGTGCGCCGCTATGGTTTAGATGCCGTGCGTGCCACCATGGCCATCACGGCGTTTGCCTTGGTCTGCTTTGTGCCAGGCTACGCGGTGTTGGTGAGTTTGGACGTGTTGCCAAGCCACATGGCGCAAGCCTCTTGGTCGGAGATCGTGTTTCAAGCGGTCTTTCAAGGCGTGGGTTCGGTGGTGATTTCGGGCATCACCTTCACGCAAATGATTCGTGCTTATGGGCCGGTTAAATCCACCATGATCACAGCCTTGGTCCCGGGTTTGTCGGCCCTGGGCGCCGTGGTGTTTTTGGGTGAGCCCTTGTCTTGGAATTTGTGGGCTGGTTTGGCCCTGGTCACTGGTGGCATTTTGTTTGGTGTACGCCAAGCTTTGGTGAAACCATCGACCTGAACTTGCATTGCCTCATTCATTGACCATGCCGCATCCTTTGAAATTTTTAGCGTTTGAAACCAGCACTGACATGATGTCGGTGGCTGTAGGTGTGGGCGATCAAACGTGGCACCTGCACACGCAAGGCGGCGCCAACGCGTCAGCGCAATTGATTCCCAGCATTCACAACTTGCTGGCGCAAGCGCAACTTCGCCTGTCTGACCTCAGTGCGTTGGTCATCGGTCATGGGCCGGGGTCGTTCACAGGCCTTCGAACTGCCTGCTCTGTGGCGCAAGGTTTGGCCATGGGGGCCAACCTGAAAGTGATACCCGTCGACACCTTGATGGCGGTGGCCGAAGATGCCCGCGCCAGTTTGTCAACAGCGCTCACATCGCAAGTCAGTGTGGTGATGGATGCCCGCATGGGCGAGGTCTATGGCGGTGCCTATGCGTGGCACGCCGACAGTGCGCAGTGGCACGCCACAGTGCCTTTGCAAGTAGGACCGCCGGCGCAAGTAGCGCAAGCCCTGATCACCGCGCATGAGGTGTCGGGTGTCTTGGCAGGCAATGGTTTTGAAGTTTACCCAGACGCTTTCTCTGAAGCCTTGGCAAAGCGCAGCGATACACCTGTGGTGTGCGTGCCCGCCGTGCCCCATGCTTTGGCTTTGCTGCGTTTGGCGCCTGCACTCTGGACTGCAGGCAAAGCGGTTGACCCTGAAGGTGTGCAGCCGCTTTACATCCGTGACAAAGTCGCCCAAACCACCGCCGAGCGTGAAGCCATCAAGGCGGCCAAATTGGCAGGGCTGGCACCGGAGGGGTCATGACGGCGCTGACCCTGGGCCAAACACTTGAAACCGAGCAACTCACGGTGGCGTTGACCACCTTGACAGAGGCCGATGTGGAGGCCTTGGTGGCTGTGGAGAAGTTGGCTTATTCTCATCCTTGGTCATTGGGCAATTTCAGAGACGCCTTCAAAGCCGGCAATTTGGCACAAGGCTTGAAAGCCGGCGATCAATGGGTGGGCTACTTCGTGGCCATGCAAGTGCTCGATGAAGTGCACTTGCTGAACATCACCGTGGCGCCCACGTTTCAGCGCCAAGGTTGGGCGCGTTGTTTGCTGCAATCTTTGAATTTGTGGTCGCAAGCGCATCAGGCCAGCAGTTTGTGGTTGGAGGTTCGCGAAAGCAATGCGCGCGCCCTCAAGCTCTATCAAGCCTTTGGTTTTGAACAAGTGGGATTGCGAAAAGACTACTACCCTGTGGGCAGAAGCAGCCGCGAAGCTGCCGTGGTGATGCGCATGGCACTAAACTCTACCCAATGACCGACCACACTGACATCGACACCCGTTTTGAATTGGACGATCGCCAACGCGCGATGCTGGCCGAGATGGGCGTGCGTGTGTGGATGCCCAAGTCAAAGCCTCAGGCCACAGCCCTTGCAGAAGAAGCTGTGCAGACACCTGCAAGTGCACCTGTCACTGCACCTGCCTCAACAGCAGTTGCTGCACCTGTGTCCGCGCCTTCGTCTGCGGCGGCCCCTGTCGTGGCGCCTGTTCGGTCCACAGCGCCACCGCCCAAAATGGTCACGGTGCCCGTGGTGGACATTTCGGCATTGCCCGAAGGCATTGCGCAGATGGATTGGACGGCCCTGCAAACGGCGGTGTCGTCGTGCACGGGGTGCGGCTTAAGCCAAGGCCGTCAACAAGCCATTCCTGGAGAAGGTCCTGCCACCGCTGACTGGATGGTGGTGGGCGATGCGCCTGGCGAGGATGAAGACAAAGCAGGGACCAGCTTTGCCGGTCCCGCAGGTCAACTGCTAGACAACATGTTGAAGGCTTTGAGTCTGACGCGCGCTGACGTTTACATCACGCATGCCCTCAAATGCCGCACGCCTGTGGGCCGCAGCGCCAGCCAAGTTGAGGTGTCGCATTGCGCGTCTTACTTGGCCAGGCAAGTGGCCTTGGTGCAGCCCAAAGTGATTTTGGCAATGGGCCGAACGGCGGCCTTGGCTTTGCTGCAAAGCACCGAGCCCTTGGGTAAGTTGCGCTCAGAAGTGCAAAGTTTTCACGGCGTGCCTGTGGTGGTCACTTATCCGCCAGCCTATTTGCTGCGCAATCAGGCCGACAAGGCCAAGGCTTGGGCCGATTTGTGCCTGGCTGCCAGCCTGGTTCAGTCTTAATCAGTCCTGCGCTGGCGCGGGCTTGGCTGGCCACAGCACGCTGGCAATCGACACCACCATCAAACCCATGGCGGCCCAGTCTTGCCAATGCAGGGTTTCATTCAAGGCCCAAGCGCCACTGAACACGCCCAAGATGGGAATCATCATCACACTCAAGGTGGAGGCTACGGGCGGCAAACTGCGGGCCAAGTAAAACCAAGCGGCATGGGCAAAGCCAAAGACCAACACGGCGTTGTACACAATGGAGGCCCAGTGCGTGGCGCTGGGTTCTTGCCAACGATCGAACTCAAACGCAAACGACAAGAGGCCCATCACCACGGTGGTCATGGCCGTCATCCAAAAAGACAAAGTGAGTGTGGGCAAGGGGATGCTGGTGCGGCGGAGCAATTGCGTGCCCAAGGCCCAAGTGCTGGCGGCGATCAGGGCCAACACCACGCCAATGGGTTTGCCTGACAGGTTGGACAACTCGTGCCAAAGCAGCAAGATCACGCCCAATGCTGCGGCTGCAACGCCGCCCCATGCGCGTTGGGCCAATTGATTCTTAAACACCCAAGCGCCAATGAGCGCAGAAAAAATGGGCATGGTGTATCCCAAAATGGCCGAGCGGCCACTGGACAAATACTGCACCGCCAAAATGATCAAGGCATGCCAAATGAACATGTTGAAAATGGCCAGCACCAAGAGTTCACGCCAATGGCGCCTTGGAATTTGGAAAGGCACTTTCATGGCCCACAGGCCCAGGCCCAGCACCGGGGTGCCAATCAGCAAGCAGATGAAACGAAAAGTGAGGGGTGGAAAGCCCGTCACACCCATTTTCATGATGGGCCAGTTCAGGCCCCAGACAACGGTGAGAAGTGCCAAGACCAGCCATTGGCGCGTGGTGAGTGAGTGCATGGGGCGATCTTAGAGGCAAACGGCTGGCATTGCTTTATCTGGGGCCGTCTGCTTGAGGCTGGTCGTTTGAAGCCTTTAAAATCAGGGCATGACCTTCTTAGAACAACTGCAAGGCGCCGAGCGCCAAAACGGCTCCCTGTTGTGTGTGGGCTTGGACCCCGAACCCAGCAAATTCCCTGCGGGCATGAAGGGCGACGCCAGCAAGATCTTTGATTTTTGCGCGCAGATTGTCGATGCCACAGCCGATTTGGCCATTTCGTTCAAGCCCCAAATTGCGTACTTTGCGGCCTACCGCGCCGAAGACCAATTGGAAAAACTGATGGAACACATGCGCCGCAATGCGCCCCATGTGCCTGTCATTTTGGATGCCAAGCGCGGCGACATTGGCTCGACTGCCGAGCAATACGCCAAAGAAGCCTTTGAGCGCTATGGCGCCGACGCGGTCACCTTGTCACCCTTCATGGGCTTTGACTCCGTGCAACCTTATTTGAAATACCACGGCAAAGGCGCGTTCTTGTTGTGCCGCACGTCCAACCCTGGTGGCGATGATTTACAGAATCAACGTTTGGCTTCTGTAGAAGGCCAGCCGCTGATGTACGAACACATTGCCAAGCTGGCGCAAGGCCCTTGGAATTTGAACGGTCAATTGGGCTTGGTGGTGGGCGCCACTTACCCTGCAGAAATTGAACGTGTGCGCAGTTTGGCGCCTACCTTGCCTTTGCTCATTCCAGGTGTGGGTGCGCAAGGTGGCGATGCGGTGGCCACCATCAAGGCAGGTTATCGCCAAAGCCATGGCGCCACCACGGGTGCGGTCATTGTGAATTCATCACGCGCTATTTTGTATGCCTCTTCAGGTGATGACTTTGCGCAAGCCGCGCGCAAAGAAGCCATGCGGACACGGGATGTCTTAAAGGCCGCAGCGCAAGGCTAAGCGGCTTCGGGTCACAGCCAATGGTGTTCAGCGTCCTCACGCCTAGCCGCGTGCAGGGCGCTTTATTTTTGGAGCAATCGCTTTAAGTAACGACCTGTGAAACTGTCTGGATTCTCTGCCAGAGTTTCGGGCGTGCCAATACCCACAACCGTACCACCGCCCGAGCCACCTTCAGGCCCCATGTCGATCAACCAATCCGCCGTTTTGATCACATCCAAGTTGTGCTCAATCACCACGATGGTGTTACCGGCGTCGCGCAGTTGATGCAACACTTTCAGCAGCAAGGCAATGTCGGCAAAGTGCAAACCAGTGGTGGGCTCATCCAAAATGTAAAGCGTGCGACCGGTGTCGCGCTTGGACAATTCCAGTGCCAACTTCACACGCTGCGCTTCACCACCCGACAAGGTGGTAGCCGCTTGCCCTAAGCGGATGTAACTCAAACCCACATCGAGCAAAGTTTGCAGCTTGCGCGCAATGGCGGGCACGGCGCTGAAGAATTCGTATGCCGCTTCAACCGTCATGTCGAGCACTTGGGCAATGTTCTTGCCTTTGTACAAAATTTCCAAAGTTTCGCGGTTGTAGCGTTGGCCGTGACACACGTCGCAAGGCACATACACGTCGGGCAAGAAATGCATTTCCACCTTGACCATGCCGTCACCTTGGCAAGCTTCACAGCGGCCGCCGCCATTGGAGGCGTTGACGTTGAAACTGAAACGTCCCGGGCCATAACCGCGTTCGCGTGCAGCAGGCACTTCGGTCATCAGGTCGCGAATGTGGGTGAACAAACCGGTGTACGTGGCGGGGTTGCTGCGGGGTGTGCGGCCAATCGGTGATTGGTCCACGTTGATCACTTTGTCAAAGTGGTACAGACCCAAAATGTCTTCGTGTGCGGCAGGTTCCTCATGCGCACGGTGAATGCTTCGCGCCGCAGCGGTGTACAAAGTTTCGTTCACCAAAGTTGATTTGCCTGAACCCGACACGCCAGTGACGCAAGTGAGCAAGCCCACCGGAAATGCAACCCGCACATCTTTCAAGTTGTGGCCTGTGGCGCCGATGATTTCAATGAAGTCTTTGCCGGGCGCGTTGCGCTTGGCGGGCACTTCAATGGCTTTGCGGCCAGACAAATATTGGCCCGTCAAAGAATCGGGTGCCAACAAAATGTCTGCGCAAGTGCCTTGCGCCATCACGCGGCCGCCATGCACGCCTGCGCCTGGGCCCATGTCGATCACATGGTCGGCAATGCGAATCATGTCTTCGTCGTGCTCGACCACCAGCACGCTGTTGCCAATGTCGCGCAAATGCTGGAGCGTGCCAATGAGGCGGTCGTTGTCGCGCTGGTGCAAACCAATGCTGGGTTCATCGAGCACATACATCACGCCGGTGAGGCCAGAGCCAATTTGGCTGGCCAAGCGAATGCGTTGGGCTTCGCCGCCCGACAGGGTGTCGGCGCTGCGGTCCAAGCTCAAATAATTCAAGCCAACATCATTCAAAAACTTCAAACGCGAGCCAATTTCGCGCACCACTTTGTCGGCAATTTCGGCCTTGGCGCCGCGCAGTTGCAAGCTTTGGAAATACGTTTGGGCTTCACCCAAAGTGACATGGTTCACTTCGTAAATGGCGCGCGCTTGATCGCCCTCGCCTACGCGCACATGACGCGCTTCGCGGCGCAAGCGCGTTCCATTGCAATCAGAACAAGCATGGTGACTGCGCATGCGCGCCAAGTCTTCGCGCACCACACTGGAATCGGTTTCTTTGAAACGTCTCGTGAGGTTGGGAATGATGCCCTCAAACGGATGCTTCTTGCTGACGCGTTTGCCTTGTGACGCACCCGACTCCACGATGTAACTGAACTTGATGTCTTCTTCACCGGAGCCCCACAAGATCACGTGACGCACGTTGTCGGGCAAAGATTCGAAGGAAGCTTCCACATCAAATGCGTAATGCTTTGCCAAACTTTCCAGCATGCTGAAATAAAAACCATTGCGACGGTCCCAGCCTTTGATGGCGCCACTGGCCAAGCTCAAAGAAGGAAAGGCCACCACACGGTCGATGTCAAACACCTCGGTGGTTCCGAGGCCATCACAGGTGGTGCAAGCGCCCATGGGTGAGTTGAACGAGAACAAGCGCGGTTCAAGTTCGGCAATTGAGTAATGACAAACAGGACACGCAAACTTGGCATTGAACATGTGCTCTTTGCCCGTGTCCATTTCAACCGCGACAGCACGTTGCTCTGCCAAGCGCAAAGCAGCTTCAAAACTTTCGGCAATGCGCTGGCGCAGTGCATCGCGCGCTGGCGCTTCGGCTTCGTGACGAATTTTGAGACGGTCGACCACCACATCGATGTCGTGCTTTTCGGTTTTCTTCAAGGTGGGCAAGTTTTCCACTTCGAAGGTTTCGCCGTTGATGCGAAAGCGCACATAGCCGAGGGCTTGCATTTGCTCAAAGACTTTTTCAAACTCACCTTTGCGCTCGCGCGCAATGGGCGCCACGATCATGAGACGCGTGTCTTCGGGCAGTTCTAAAACCGCATCGACCATCTGGCTAACGGTTTGCGCTTGCAGTGCCAAGTTGTGGTCGGGGCAATACGGTGTGCCTGCGCGGGCAAACAACAAGCGCAGGTAGTCGTGAATTTCGGTCACGGTGCCCACGGTGGAGCGCGGGTTGTGGCTGGTGGCTTTTTGCTCAATGGAAATGGCGGGCGACAGGCCCTCAATCAAATCCACATCGGGCTTGTCCATCAATTGCAAAAACTGGCGCGCATAGGCCGACAAACTTTCCACATAGCGGCGCTGACCTTCGGCATACAAAGTGTCGAAGGCCAAGCTGGATTTGCCAGAGCCGCTCAGCCCCGTGATTACCACCAGCTTGTTGCGCGGAATGTCCAGGTCGATGTTTTTGAGGTTGTGGGTGCGGGCGCCGCGCACGCTGATGTGCGTTTGGCGCAGGGCGCTGGCCAAGTAGGCGCCATCGTCTGAATTGTGGGCAGCCAGGGCGGCCTCTTGCCGCGCAGCCGCCAGTTCAGCTTCCAGCTGACGAACTTTGTCCATGGCACTGAGTGGCGTTGCCAAGGTGGTCAAACTAGCGGGGGCGTTGGGAGCGTTCAAAATCGGAGTGCCAAACAAAACCCTCGATTATCGCTAGTTAAGGCCGTCCTGTCTTGGTGGCCCCGCCATCGTCTTGCTGCAAAAGGGATTGCGGCCCAAAAAAAAGCCAGCGTGCGCTGGCTTTTTGTGGCCACCCCCATGGGAGGTGACGTGCGGCAGAAAGTGCCGAGTGCTTAGGCCTTCTTGGCGTAAGCAGAGCACCAGCCGTTGCCAGACACTTGCTTGCCTGCAAACAGAGGGCAGCCACCCGCTGCATCGCCTGCCTTACCTTGGAACAAAGCGCAGTTACCGCACTTTTGGCCAGCAGCGTATTTGGGGTTCTTCACTTTGGTCGCGTCAGCGGCGTAAGCCAAGGCTGTTGCCTGTGCGTCTTTTTCGTTCACCATGGCTTGGGCCATGGCTTGAGTGGCTGCCAAGGCGGTGCCGCCGAGTGCAACTTGCATCATGAAAACGCGACGGTTGGTTTGTTTCATAAAAACTCCAGTAAGGTTGGTAATAAGCTAAACGGACGGATATTAACTTCAAAAAAACTTGAGCGTTGAAGTCAAGTTTTCCAATCGTTATGCATTTAATGAATTGCGCATGACTTTTCGGGCAATCCGCTTCGAATCAGGGACAATCGGACCCAATACAGCACACTTATGAACGTACCACTTTCCAACCCATCTCCGTCTGGAACGGCCGCAACAGAGGCTAGCGCAGCTTCAAAAATGACCCCCTTGGAGAAACGATCGAGTTTTTCGTTGGCCTCCATTTACGCCCTGCGCATGCTGGGGTTATTTGTCGTGTTGCCGGTGTTTGCCTTGGAGGCTGCCAAATACCCAGGCGGCCATGATGCAGGTCTGGTGGGCTTGGCCATGGGCATTTATGGCCTCACGCAAGGGGCCTTGCAGATCGCCTTTGGCGCGGCTTCAGACAAGCTTGGACGCAAAAAAGTGCTCGTTTTTGGGTTGCTGATTTTTGCGGCAGGCAGTTTTGTTGCAGCGGCCGCCGATTCATTGCTGGGCCTGATTGTGGGGCGATCTTTGCAGGGGGCTGGCGCCGTCTCTGCGGTGGTCACGGCTTTGTTGGCCGATCAAACCCGTGACGTGGTCAGAACCAAAGCCATGGCCTTGGTCGGTGCCAGCATTGGCCTGATGTTCGCTTTGTCCCTGATCTTGGCACCTGCCCTGAGCGCTGTGGCGGGTTTGTCGGGCTTGTTCATGCTCACCGGCTTCTTGGCTTTGGGAGGCGTGGCTGTGGTCATTTGGGGCGTTCCGCCCGAACCAAGCCTGCCCATCGAGGTCCCCAAAGGCAGTTTGAAGGAAGTGCTGACGCACATTCCATCCCTTCGTAACAACCTGGGCGTCTTTGTCCTTCATGCCGTTTTATTGGCCATGTGGGTTGCGGTGCCGCAAATGTTGGTGGATGCGGGCTTGTCTAAAGAGCACCATTGGTGGGCCTATTTGCCTGCTGTGACGTTTGGTTTTTTGGTCATGGGCAAAACCCTGTTTCCCCTCGAACGCAAAGGCTACTTGCGTGCGGTGTTCTTGGGTTCGGCCATGGTCATTGCCCTGGTGATGTTCAGTTTGGCTTTCGTTGCAGGAGGTACGCCTAACTTGTGGTGCTTGTTGGCTATTCTGTGTATTTTCTTCTCCGCTTCCAACATTTTGGAAGCTTGCCAACCTAGCATTGCCTCGCGTGCAGCCCCGCCCCATGCACGCGGTATGGCCATGGGCTTTTACAACACCTTGCAGTCTTTGGGCTTTTTTGTGGGCGGCGCTGCAGGTGGCGCCCTCATGAAAGCAGGGGGTGCGCAGGTTTTATTTGGGGTGTGCGGCCTGGCCACTTTGATCTGGCTTTTAGTTGCATGGTTCATGGCACCCATTGAAGCACCGGCCCGCTAACAAGCATAATTGCACCCTACACACCAAGCGTTTTCAAGGAAATAAGATGGCTTCAGTCAATAAAGTAATTCTGATCGGCAACTGCGGCCGTGACCCCGAAATTCGTTACCTGCCTTCCGGCCAGGCCGTGGCCAATATCAGCATTGCCACCACCAGCCGCCGCAAAGACCGCACGTCTGGCGAAACGGTCGAAGACACCCAGTGGCACCGCGTCACGTTTTATGACCGTCTGGCCGAAATTGCTGGCGAATACGTTAAAAAGGGCCGACCTATCTACGTTGAAGGTCGCCTGAAGTACGGCAAATACACCGACCAAGCCGGCGTTGAGAAAAACACCGTCGACATCATCGCCACCGAAATGCAATTGCTCGGCGGCCGTGAAGGCATGGGCGGCCCCA
>CANGCI010000030.1 GCA_947451995.1 Comamonadaceae bacterium
GGGAATCGCAAGTTTTATTTTCCGAAAGATGGGCGCATCATAACGGGGTGTTTGTTTTTTGAAAGTTCAAAGCCATGTCGCAAAACAATGCCTATGCCAATTTCGCCAAAAAAGTGGCGCACATCTGCGGCAAGCCGCGCACGTTTTCTTTGGCCGTGGCCGTGATCGTGGTGTGGATACTCACGGGGCCTTTGTTTGCCTTCAGCGACACGTGGCAATTGGTCATCAACACCGGGACCACCATCGTCACGTTTCTCATGGTGTTCTTGATTCAAAACACTCAGAACCGCGACACGGAAGCCATTCAGTTGAAGTTGGACGAATTGATCAGGGCCACGCAAGGTGCCCACAATGCCTTGCTGGATTTGGAAGAGTTAGAAGAAGACAACCTCGATGCGTTCAAGCGCAAGTACCAAGCCCTCGCCGAACTGGCGCGCCAGCAACTGGTGCGGGGTCAGTTGGACACCGACACCCCCGAGCCTTGAACGTCCAAAACGATGGGCTGTCCGTGCGGCGTGCGCGCCGCAGCATCTTCCCAAGCATGTTCCAGGTCATGAATCTGCTCGGCCGTGCCCCATTGTTTGGTCAGCACCATGGCCTCCAGTGCATTGAGCCAATGGGTGTAATAAGTGGCGCCGGTGTCGGCGTCGCCTGCCGCTTGGGCATTGCGAATTTCCTGCGTCAGGGCCGCGGCCCATTCGGGCCAAGTGAACAAGCCTTTTTCGTGCAGTTGCAAAGTCATGGCAAAGGCATGGGCTTGCCAAGGTTCTGAAAACACGGCGCCTTGGCTGTCTTGCACTGGCAGCGGCATTTGACCGCCGCAGTGTTGGGCAATCTCTTCAAGTGTCAGGTGGGTGTTTTGCATACTGCTTGTGTCCAGGTGGGTGCTTGCAAAGGCTTTAGGCCACGGCTTCTAAATAAGACTCCCATGCGTCCACCGTCACCTCCACGCTGGTGTCGCTCTGCTCGCCCCACAGGGTGGTGCCTTTAAACACAACGGTGTAAAGCCATTGCACGGGCACGTTGAAAGGCGGGGTGGCGCGCAAGGTGTGACCGTCGGGGAATACATGGCCGCCATGCACACGGACCACTGTCCCTGTGTGGCCGCGGACATAGCGAGGCAAGCGGGTATGACCCTGGGGGTGCATGTTGCGCGCGCGAACTTGTTGGCCCACCTTGAACAAGGCAGCTTGGTCGATGGGCCGCTCTGTGGGGCTTCCCGCTTTCAATGCGGCATCGACGGTGTCCCGGGTGAGGACTCGGTTCACTTTGACGGGCGCTTGGGTCATCTGACCACTGACAAGCTCTGCTTGCGTCACCATGCCGCGCGCCAGCATGAGTTGCTCCAGGGCCCGAATCCATATGTCGTAATAGCTGCTGGACAAGTAGACGGCCGGTGGCAAGGATTCGCGTGCCGAGCGGCTCAGGTCAATGTTCCACTGACCGCTGGCGCCCATGGCCACTGTGACCGCCATGGCCCGGCTTTCCCAGTCAGCGTGGAAAAGTGGCTCGTTTTTTTCGACGTGTACGGGGCCAAAGCCTTGTTGGCCGCCCATGTCGTGGACGCCGTTCATACCAGTGCCGTCCCAATCATGGCGTCGCGCGTGACCATCTTGGCCAAATCTGCTTGCGACAAATTCTCCGTGTCTGCGGGGCGTCGGGGCAAGACCAAATAGCGGACTTCAGCGGTGGAATCCCAAACCCGAATGCGGGTGCTTTGGGGCAATGTCACGCCAAAGTCGGCCAAGACTTTGCGCGGCTCCAGCACCGCACGCGACCGATAAGCCGCACTTTTGTACCAAACCGGTGGCAAGCCCAAGACCGTCCAGGGGTAGCAACTGCACAGGGTGCAAACCACCATGTTGTGCAGCTCGGGGGTATTTTCTACAGCCACCATGTGTTCGCCTTGGCGACCTGTAAAGCCCAATGAGGCGATGGCAGCCGTGGCATCTTCCAGCAGCCAGGCTTTGAAGTCTGGCTCGGCCCAAGCCTTGGCCACCACTTGGGCGCCGTTGTGAGGGCCAACTTCGGTTTCGTAGGTTTCAATGATGCGGTCAATGGCCGCCGTGTCGATGTAGCCTTTTTGGGTCAGCAAGGTTTCGAGAGCCCGAACCCTGACGTCCATCTCACTGAGGGTGGAATGGTCGTGATCGTGGTCATGAAAATGGCTGGCCATGGTCGTCTCCCGAGTTGGACAAGGTCTTTGGGGCTCATCATAGCCCCGCATACAATCCATGGTTGGCCCAAATGGCTGCTTTCATGCCGCCATCAAGGGATTTTTTTTATTGATAGATCAGTGGAGTTCGATGATGTTCATTTCATCCGCATTTGCCCAAACCGCCCCAGCAGCTGCCGCAGCTGGTGGAGACATGCAATCTTCTTTGATGAGCATGCTGCCCTTGCTCTTGATGTTTGTGGTGCTGTATTTCGTCATGATTCGCCCCCAAATGAAGAAGCAAAAAGAACACAAGGCCATGATCGATGCGCTCGCCAAGGGCGATGAAATCATCACAGCCGGCGGATTTTTGGGCAAAGTCAGCAAGCTGGGCGACAGCTTTTTGAGCATCGAGATTGCCAACGGCGTGGAAGTTCAAATGCAACGTTCCGCTGTGGTGCAAGTCTTGCCTAAAGGTACGGTCAAGTAATTGACCCTTCAGCTCAAGCCAGGTTGCGCTTGGGCTGCTGGGGTGCTCATTTGCAGTGCCCTTGTTTCGCGCTTTCCTTCAGTGCTTTCTTTTCTTCTTTGAAGCGGCTGCCATCATGAACCGTTATCCGGTGTGGAAATTTGCGATCATCGTGATCGCTTTGTTGTTGGGCGTGGTCTACACATTGCCTAACTTTTTTGGTGAAGCACCGGCGGTGCAGGTGTCATCGTCCAAGATGAGCGCCAAAGTCGACGACGCCACCTTGGCGCGCGTTGCCGAGGCGATCAAAGCCGCCAATGTGCCGGCTGCTGTTTTAACGCTGGAAGGCAACTCCATCAAGGCACGTTTTGAAAGCACCGAGCAACAACTCAAAGCCAAGGACGCCATTCAAAAGGCGCTGATTCCAGAAGGCACAGAGAATGGTTATGTGGTGGCTTTGAATTTGCTGTCACGCTCGCCAGCTTGGCTCACGTCCTTGCATGCAGCGCCCATGTATTTGGGCTTGGACTTGCGCGGTGGTGTGCACTTCATGTTGCAAGTCGACATGAAGGCAGCCCTCACACAAAAAACTGATTCATTGGCAGGCGACATTCGCACCGCTCTGCGTGAAAAAGACGTGCGCCATGGCGGCATTGCACGCAATGGTCAAAGCATTGAGATTCGCATGCGCGACCAAGCGCAGTTGAATGCGGCGCGTCGCGTGTTGGCCGATCAATTTGCAGATTTGCAAGCGGTGGATGCGGCCGAAGGCACTGAGTTCAAAATCACAGCCACCATCAAGCCTGAAGCTGCACGCCGCGTGCAAGAACAGGCCTTGAAACAAAACATCACCACCCTGCACAACCGCATCAATGAATTGGGTGTGGCCGAGCCGGTGATTCAGCAGCAAGGTTTGGACCGCATTGTGGTTCAGTTGCCAGGCGTGCAGGACACGGCTAAAGCCAAAGATATTTTGGGCCGCACGGCCACCTTGGAAGTGCGCTTGGTTGACGAGAGCAGCGAAGCCCGTTCAGCCGAACAAACCAATGGCATGGTGCCCTTTGGTTCTGAGCGTTATTTAGAACGCAACGGACAGCCAGTGATTGTGAAGAAGCAAGTGATTTTGACGGGTGACAACCTGACAGATGCACAGCCTGGCTTTGACAACCAAACCCAAGAGCCCGTGGTCAACTTGTCACTCGATGGCAAAGGCGCTCGCATCTTCAAAGATGTGACGCGTGAAAACGTGGGCAAGCGCATGGCCATTTTGTTGTTTGAAAAAGGCAAAGGCGAAGTGGTGACAGCACCTGTCATCCGCACTGAAATTGGCGGCGGTCGCGTGCAAATTTCGGGTCGTATGACCACCAGCGAAGCCAACGACACCGCTTTGTTGTTGCGTGCAGGTTCTCTGGCTGCGCCCATGGAAATCATTGAAGAGCGCACCATTGGCCCAAGCCTTGGCGCAGAAAACATTGCCAAAGGCTTCAACAGCGTCACCTGGGGTTTCTTGGTGATCGTGGCGTTCATGTGCCTTTATTACATGGTGTTTGGCGTTTTCTCCAGCATCGCCTTGGGTGTGAACTTGTTGCTGTTGGTGGCTGTTCTCTCCATGCTACAAGCCACCCTCACCTTGCCTGGCATGGCCGCGATGGCCTTGGCATTGGGCATGGCCATTGACTCCAACGTGCTGATCAATGAGCGTGTGCGTGAAGAGTTGCGCTTGGGTGCTTCGCCACAAGCGGCCATTCATGCAGGATACGACCGTGCGTGGGCCACCATCTTGGACTCCAACATCACCACCCTGATTGCAGGTGTGGCCTTGTTGGCATTTGGTTCTGGCCCTGTGCGTGGTTTTGCGGTGGTGCATTGCTTGGGCATTTTGACCAGCATGTTCTCTGCGGTGTTCTTCTCACGAGGCTTGGTCAACCTTTGGTATGGCCGTCAAAAGAAACTCAAATCGGTGTCGATTGGCACGGTCTGGCGCCCTGAAGGTGCGGCAGTGCCCGCCACAACCGACGACAAAGCATAAAGCGGAGCAGCATCATGGAATTTTTCAAAATCCGCAAAGACATTCCCTTCATGAAGCACGCGTTGATCTTCAACGTGATCTCGTTCGTGACTTTTTTGTTGGCCGTCTTCTTTTTGTTCAGCCGCGGTTTGCATTTGTCGGTGGAGTTCACCGGCGGTACCGTGATGGAAGTGAGCTACAGCCAACCCGCCGACTTGAAGCAAGTGCGCAGTGTCGTTTCTGGTTTGGGCTACACCGATGTGCAAGTGCAAAACTTTGGCACCGCACGCGATGTGATGATTCGCTTGCCAGCACAAAAGGGCGTGAGTTCTGCGCAGCAAAGCGACACCTTGATGGCCGCTTTGAAAACGCAAAACGCCGAAGCCACTTTGCGCCGCACAGAATTTGTGGGCCCGCAGGTCGGTGAAGAGTTGGCAGCCGATGGCCTGAAGGCTTTGGCCTTTGTGGTGGCCGGCATCATGCTTTATTTGGCAGTGCGCTTCGAGTGGAAATTCTCGGTGGCTGCCATCATTGCCAACTTGCACGACGTCATCATCATCTTGGGCTTTTTTGCATTCTTCCAGTGGGAGTTTTCATTGGCGGTGTTGGCTGCTGTGCTGGCCGTGTTGGGTTATTCGGTGAACGAATCGGTGGTTATTTTTGACCGAATTCGCGAGAACTTCCGCCGTTATCGCAAGATGAACACGGTGCAGATCATTGACAACGCCATCACCTCCACCATCAGCAGAACCATCATCACGCACGGTTCGACGCAGATCATGGTGCTCTCCATGCTCTTGTTTGGTGGCGAGACTTTGCACTACTTTGCCATGGCCCTGACCATTGGCATTTTGTTTGGCATTTATTCGTCGGTGTTTGTGGCAGCCGCCATTGCCATGTGGTTGGGCATTCAGCGCGAAGACCTGATCAAAGCCGCACCCAAAAAAGACGAAGACCCAGACGACCCCAACGCTGGCGCTGTGGTCTAAAGCAAAGTGGCAGGCACGCTGGCTACGCTAGCCACGCGTGCCCTGCCTGCTCAGTTGCTGTTCAGTTGCAGCTCAGTTGTGGCTTAGTTGCGGTTCATTTCCTAGTCAGTTGCTGGTAGAGGCCGCCAGGCAATCGCCCCAAGGTGCCCGCCAATTCCATTTGAAACAATTCTGCTTGCAGTTGCGAGGTGGGTAAGCCACTACGACGTTGCAACTCGTCTAAGCCAACGGGTACATGGCCCAAGTGCACTGCAATGCCTTGTGCATGGGACGGGCTTGAATGGCGGCGGCCTTTTTTGTCTGTGGCAGGTGTGGCGATTTCACTTGGGCTGCATTGTTTTAAAGCCATGCTTGGGCTGGGCAAGTCTTTCATTTCTTCCAAGATGTCGTGTGCACTGTCAACCAGCTTGGCGCCTTGTTTGATGAGGTCATGGCATCCTTTGGCCACCGTGGTGTGAATAGAGCCTGGAATGGCAAACACCTCCTTGCCCATGTCGACGGCTTGCTTGGCTGTGATGAGTGAGCCAGAGCGCAGGGCTGCTTCGACGACCAAACACCCTTGCGACAAACCGGCAATGAGGCGATTGCGCTTTGGAAAGTTGGCCATCACGGGTGGCGTGTTCAAGGGGTACTCGCTGAGCAACAAGCCTTGCTGTGCAATGTGCTGCGCCAAGGCATGGTTTTGATGTGGGTACACACGGTCAAGGCCCGTGCCCACCACGGCCACGGTGTGCAAGGGATTGGCCGATGTGCCGCCCGCCAACGCGCCCTTGTGGGCCGCTGTGTCAATGCCCAACGCCAAGCCGGAGATGACGGTGAGGCCAGCTTGAGACAGACTGTGTGCAAAGTCTTGTGCGTTCAAACTTCCTTGGGGGGTGGGGTTGCGGCTGCCCACAATGGCCACAGCACGCGGGGCTTGCAAGGGCGGTGGGCTGAGCCAATGCAGGTGCTGCGTTTGGCCCATGGCATACAACATCAAGGGGGGGTCGGGGGTGAGCATGAGGCTTTGGGGGTAGTCTGGGTCGGCCAGCGTTAGCAGCCTTTTGCCGATGACAGCGCCTTCGGTTTGCCTGGGCTTGTAAGAGGCCATGCGCAAAGGTGCCGGTGTGTTCAGCCATTCCCATGTGACATCGAGCAAGGCTTCCAATTCAGCGGGCAAGGTACACAATTGCTGGCTGATGGCGGGGCTGACCAGGGCCTGCAGTTCGGCGGGGCTTTGCTGAAAAATACGCTCAGGCAAGCCAAAGCCCTGCAGCAGAGCGCGGGCCGTCTTGTTGCCAACCCCTTGCGTGAGGCTGAGGCGCAGCCAAGCTTGCAAACTTTCGCGCGTAGAAACCATGGCTTATCCTTGAGGCAGAGGGTTGGACAATGGCTTGATTTTGAGAACCTACCGCTGACTTCGGCAAGGCTTCTTTAAATTGGCGAAAATAGAGGTATTGCTGAATAGAAATCACCATGGCACTTTTAAACATTCTTTGCTATCCCGACCCCCGCCTGCACAAGGTGGCCAAACCCGTCACCGAGTTTGATGACAAGTTGCGCGCACTGATCGCCGACATGCTCGAAACCATGTACGAGTCGCAGGGTGTGGGCCTGGCCGCCACCCAAGTGGATGTGCACCAACGCTTGGTGGTGATGGACACCTCAGAAGAACGCAACCAGCCCGTGGTCTTGATCAATCCTGAAATCACCTGGTTCAGTGAAGAGCGTGTGAAGGGCGAAGAGGGCTGCTTGTCCGTGCCCGGCATTTACGATGGTGTGGAGCGTGCGGTGGCCGTGAAAGTTAAAGCGGCAGACGCGCAGGGTCAGGTGCGTGAGTTGGAAGCAGAAGGTTTGATGGCGGTTTGCGTTCAGCACGAACTGGACCACTTGATGGGCAAAGTGTTTGTGGAATATTTGTCTCCCTTGAAGCGCAACCGCATCAAAACCAAAATGCTCAAAGCGCAAAGAGACGACGCTTAATTGTTCCAACAGAAAGAAGTTCCATGCGCGTGATTTTTGCGGGCACTCCCGAATTTGCCCGCAGCGCATTGGCTGCTTTGCATGCAGCGGGCCATGAGATCGTGGGCGTTTTCACGCAGCCCGATCGTCCGGCCGGCCGCGGTATGAAGTTGCAGGCCTCCGCTGTCAAACAATTTGCACTTGAGCACAACTTGCCCGTGGTCCAGCCGCACAGTTTGAAACTGGATGGCAAATACCCCGAAGAAGCCGCTGCAGCACAAGCCTTCATTGCGCAAGCGCAAGCCGATGTGATGGTGGTGGCGGCTTATGGTTTGATCTTGCCGCAATGGGTGCTCGATGCACCCAAGCACGGTTGCCTCAACATTCACGCCTCCTTGCTGCCTCGCTGGCGCGGCGCAGCCCCCATTCACCGCGCCATTGAGGCGGGTGATGCACAAACAGGGGTCACCATCATGCAGATGGATGCGGGCTTGGACACGGGCGACATGTTGCTCGAAGAAACATTGCCTATCTTGACGCAAGACACGACAGCCTCCTTGCACGACAAGCTGGCCACCATGGGCGCGGCTTTGATTGTCAAAGCGCTCATACAAGTGGGCCAGTTCAAACCTGTGGCGCAGCCCACCGAAGGCGTGACGTACGCACACAAAATTGAAAAAGCCGAAGCGGCCATCGATTGGACATTGAGTGCGCAACAGTTGTCACAACGCATTCGAGCCTTCGACCCGTTTCCTGGCATGACTGCTCAGATGGCCGGTGAAATGGTCAAGGTGTGGCAAGCCCATGTACTTGCCAATGCGCGTGCAAGCACTGCCAAGCCAGGAACCTTGCTGGCCATTGATGAGTCTGGCTTGCAGGTGGCTTGTGGCGCAGGTTTACTGTGCCTCACGCAATTGCAAAAACCAGGCGGTAAACGTCAACCCGTGGCCGATTTCGTTCGCCATTTCAAGGGCACGGTGGGCGATGTTTTTCAAAGCTGAAAATTACCGCCACCCTGCCTTCATGGAAGGCCTGCGCGATTTGGCACCGCAAGCACCGGGTGTTGCCGCTTGGGGTTTGATGACCGGCGTGGCCATGGTCAACTCGGGCATGAGTGTGTTTGAGGCCATTGCCATGACACTTTTTGTGTATGCCGGCAGCTCGCAATTGGCGGCCTTGCCTTTGATTGTGGCGGGTGCGCCGGTCTGGGTGATTTTGGCCACTGGCTTTTGCGTCAACTTGCGCTTCATGGTGTTCAGTCTGCACTTGCGTCCTTACTTGATGCATTTGCCACGTCTTGAAAGAATGGTGCACGGGTATCTGACCACCGACATCAGTTACGTGTTGTTCACCCGCCGATTTGCCAAACCGAGCGAAGATCCGGCAGAACAAATGACGCAAGCTGCATCCTTGGCGGGCAACACCTTCATCGTGTGGGTGAGTTGGATGGTGGCCAGTTTCTTTGGCATCTTTTTGGCCAAGATCATTCCAACGTCTTGGGGCTTGGGCTTTGCAGGCACCTTGTGCTTGGTGGGCATTTTGTGCTCCTTGGCCAGCACACGCATGCGCATCTTTGCAGCAGGTGTGGCAGCGGCAACGGCCATCATGGCCTATCACTTGCCGTTGAAGTTGAACATTGTGTTGGCGATCGGCGTCGCCGTGGTGTTGAGCATGTCGCTTGAAAGCTTTCAATCAAAACGTGCAGGAGCGCCGGCATGAATTTCTTTGAAGGCACCGATCTGTGGACCTTGGCTGTGATTGTGGGGTTGACGGGCGTGACCATTTTGACGCGCAGTTTCTTTTTCTTCTCAAGTGAAGAATGGGCCTTGCCCGATTGGGCGCAGCGGGGCTTGCAATACGCGCCCATTGCGGCCATGGCGGCGGTGGTCTTGCCTGAAATTTTGATGCAACAAGGCGAGTTTTTGCACACCTGGATGGACGCCCGGTGGATGGGCGCCGCAGTGGGCGCCGCCGTTTACTTTTGGCGCCGCAACGTGCTCTTGACCATTGTGGTGGGCATGCTGACTTTTTTGCCCTTGCACTTGCTCGCAGGTTGGTAAGTCACGCCTTGTTACAAAAGCGGTGGTTAGGTTTGCGCAAGCTTGCCCGACTAAAATTCTGTTTGTTGTGAAAAGTCTCTGAGGGATCAGAAGACGGCTCATTCATTTTTGTTATCCAAGAGAATTTCCATGAACGTCATTCGTTTTTCTGATTTGTGCCAACAAGGCAAGGTCAAAGGCCAACGTGTTTTCATCCGTGCCGATTTGAACGTGCCGCAAAACGATGCGGGCGACATCACCGAAGACACACGCATTCGGGCCTCTGTGCCTTGCATTCAAATGGCACTCGATGCTGGCGCAGCCGTCATGGTCACCAGCCATTTGGGTCGTCCCACCGAAGGCGAATTCAAAGCCGAAGATTCATTGGCACCTGTGGCCAAGCGCTTGGCTGAACTGCTCGGCCGCGATGTGGCACTCAAAGCCAATTGGGTGGACGGTGTGGACGTGGCCGCAGGCCAAGTGGTGCTGCTTGAAAACTGCCGCGTCAACAAAGGCGAGAAAAAGAACAACCCCGAGTTGGCGCAAAAAATGGCGGCCCTTTGCGACATCTTTGTGAACGATGCGTTTGGCACGGCACACCGCGCAGAGGGCACCACCTACGGCATCGCCGAGTACGCTAAAGTGGCGTGCGCGGGCCCTTTGCTGGCCGCAGAAATTGACGCCATCACCAAAGCATTAGCGCATCCTGCGCGTCCTTTGGCGGCCATTGTGGCGGGCAGCAAAGTGTCCACCAAACTGACTATTTTGAAGAGCTTGGCCGACAAGGTGGACCAACTGATTGTGGGCGGCGGCATTGCCAACACCTTCATGCTGGCCGCTGGTTTGAAAATTGGCAAGAGCTTGGCTGAGCCCGATTTGTTGGCAGAAGCCAAAGCCGTGATCGAGATCATGAAAGCGCGCGGCGCCGAAGTGCCGATCCCCACGGATGTTGTCACCGCCAAAACTTTTTCAGCCGATGCGGTGGCCACCGTAAAGAAAGCGACTGACGTGGCCGATGACGATTTGATTTTGGACATTGGCCCGGAGACGGCGGCCAAATTGGCCACGCAACTCAAAGCGGCGGGCACCATTGTGTGGAATGGCCCCGTTGGCGTGTTTGAGTTTGACGCGTTTGCAAACGGCACACGCGTCATTGCACAGGCCATTGCCGAGTCGAAAGCTTTCAGCATTGCGGGCGGTGGTGACACCTTGGCTGCCATTGCCAAGTACGGCATTGAGAAACAAGTGGGCTACATCTCGACCGGTGGCGGCGCATTCTTGGAAATGCTGGAAGGCAAGACTTTGCCCGCGTTGGAAATTCTGACCAAGCGCGCGTCATAAATTTCTGCGCGCCCTAGCCCGCGCAACGCAGCTTTATGTTTTGGCAGGCAAATTGCCGCGCACAGGGCTGGTCATCTGTCCTTGGAAGTCGGTCCAGCATTCACGTGTGAAGTCGTACAGCTTGCAGGCCTTGGCTGTTTTGAAATACCAGCTCCAAGAGAAGGGCTGAACAATGATGCGACCTGGCAACATTTCTTCCAGCTTAGCTTGCGCTTGTTTCAGGCGGTAAAGCGGAATGCTCATGTCCACGTGGTGAGCAGTGTGCTCCATGATGTGGTGAACCATGTTGCCAATCTTCATGGGGAAGGTGAGGTGCACGGTGGTGGACACAAAGGGTTGTGCTTTGGTCCAAGCCGATTTTTCGTTGTGCCAAGACACGCGCACATGGGTGTGGTGAACATAGACCACAAAACCAATCATGGTGTTCCAGAACAAGAAAGGCACCAACACGCCCATCAGCAATATGAGCCAGACGGACTGACCTGTGGCGCCTGCTGCATAGGCCATCACACCGACCCACAAGACACCAAACACGGTGACCAATAAACTGTCCTTGAAGAAAATAGGACGGCGTGTGGGCATGTGTGTTTTGTTAGGGAAGAATTCGCGCTTCCACCAAATTTCAATCAGGTAGTACAGACCGGGGGCCCAACCACTGCGATAGAGGTACTGCAACAAACGATCGATGGGGCCGAGTGTTGCAAACTCTTCGGCTGTGAGAGGCGTCCAGACAAAGTCAACGCCCTTCAAATTGGTGTAACCGTGGTGCACCACATTGTGACCGGTGTCCCACAAGCTGTAGGGCGTGAGCGAGTACAAGAATGCGTAACGGCCTATCCATTTGTTCAACTCGCGGTGGGGCGTGAGGCTTTGGTGGCAAGCGTCATGGCCAATGATGAAGAGGCGACCAATGACAAAGCCAGCCGCCAAGCCGCAAAGCAACTTGAGCCAGACAGACTCTAGCGCAACGGTGCCAGCGATCAGCCCAACAAACAAAGCGGTGTCAATCAACAACAGCACAAACGCGCGCAAGGTGGAGCGCTCAGACAAAGGCAACAGCCATTGGCGGATGACTTTGCGGTGCGGCATTTCTTGATCCAGAGGGATCGGGGCGTTTTCAGGTGTGGCTTGTGTAGTCATAAACAGGGCGCAGCAGCAGTGCTGGATGGCCATCAAATCGAATACCCCTAGTCTAAACCGAGAGACTTTTCCTCTGACTGACATGGGTCAATGAGTCACTGAACGTCGGGCCCAAGCCACACCCAGGCTCAGGCTTCAAATAATGTGAGGAAATCTCTAGCAAAATTGGGCGCATTAGGCGCTTTTCGCCCTGTTCTCTGTGAGCTAGTCTGCGAAAAATCCTCGATTCACCTATGATCGGCGCTCCATTTGATTTCCCTATTTTGAGGCGACAAGCCCTTTTTTGACATGACTGCACGCAATACGACCGTCGTTGCCGACGCCAACGCCCCCGCCATTACCCAACTGCTGGCCGAATTTGTGGCCAACCACCCCTCCAAGGGCTGGTCGGATGCTGTTGAAGCCCAAGCCCACCGCACCTTTGCCAACTGGGCGGGCTGCGCTGTGGGTCCTAGCACCCATGAAACCATTGAAGCCGCTTTGGGCGCCGTGAAAGAGTTGGCCCCTTCTGCGCAAGCCTCCGTCTTGGGCCGCAGCGATCGTGTTGACATGGCCAATGCCGCATTGCTCAATGGCATCAGCTCGCACACCTTTGACTTTGATGACACGCACCTGAAAACCATCATTCACCCCGCCGGTCCTGTGGCTTCTGCCATCTTGGCTTTGGGTGAGCATTTGGGCTCTACTGGCCGTCAATTGATCGACGCCTTGGTGATTGGCGTGGAGGTGTCATGCCGCGTGGGCAATGCGGTGTACCCCAACCACTACGACCGCGGTTGGCACATCACGGGTTCGACCGGCATGTTGGGCAGTGCGGCTGCCTGCTCTCGTTTGCTCGGCCTGAATGCCAAACAAACGCAAATGGCCTTGGGCATTGCCGCATCGCAGCCAGTGGGCTTGCGCGAACAGTTCGGCACCATGACCAAACCCTTCCACCCCGGTGGCGCAGCCAAAGTGGGCTTGATGTCTGCTTTGATGGCCAAACACGGTTACACCGCATCCCCCCGCGCATTGGAAGCACCGCGCGGTTTGATGCAAGTGTTCTCCGACAAAACCGATTGGAAAGAAATCACCGAGAACCTGGGCACTTCTTGGGAAATTGAACTCAACACCTACAAGCCATTTGCTTGCGGCATTGTGATTCACCCCGCCATCGATGCGTGTGTGCAATTGCGTGAGAAGCACAACATCAAGCCCGAGCAAGTGGCCAAAGTCACTTTGAAGGCCCACCCCTTGGTGCAAGAATTGACAGGCAAGAAAACACCGACCGACGGCTTGTTGGCCAAGTTCAGCGTGTTCCATTCATGTGCCGTGGCATTGATCTACGGCCGCGCCGGCGAACATGAGTACGCCGACGACGTGGTGCGTTCACCTCTGGTGATTGGCGTGCGCGACAAAGTGGAATTGATTGTGGACCGCAGCATTCACGAGGCGTCTGTGGACGTGACCTTGGAAACCACCGACGGCCAGAAACACCACATCTACATTGAGCGCGCCATTGGCAGTTTGGAAAAGCCCATGAGCAACGAGCAACTGAAAGCCAAGTTTGTCGATCAAAGCACGCCTATTTTGGGTGCTGCCAAAACAGAAGAAGCTTGGAACTTGTGCATGAGCTTGGCTGCCCAAAAAGACTTGTCAGCCCTGCTCAAAAGCTTGACGCAATAAGCAGACAGAACCCCAGTCCCGACGGTGCAAACCTCGGGACTTTTTTTCGAACAACGGAGACACCCATGAAAAGCATTGTTGGTTTGAAGGTTGCCTTGGCATTGTCCTTGGCCTGTTTGAGCCTGTCCCAAGCGATGGCGCAGCCGGCCTCATCGGGTGCTGCGCCTGCACCCTATCCCGTAAGCCGCGTGACCTTGGTCACGCATTCAAGTCCTGGCGGTGGTACAGATGTGTTTTTGCGTGACTTGGGTAAGTACTTGCCAACGGTCATGAAGGCGGGCTTTGCAGTCGAAAACATTCGCGGTGGCAGCGGTGCAAAGGCCATTGCCAATGTGGCCAAAGCAGCGCCCGATGGCAGCATGTTTTATGGCACCACGCCCACTTACATTCAAACCACACTGCTTTCAAAACCCACAGTGGGATATGACGGTTTGGATCCGATGTTGATTGTTTTCATTGATCCAGAAGTTATTTTCACTCGCGCTGAATCGTCTTTCAAAAGTCTTCAAGATGTGATGACGCATGCCAAGAACAATCCTGGTAAATCGCGTTGGGGCTCGTCCAACCCCGCATCACTCGAACGCATTGGCATGGAAAAGTTGGCCCGCGCCGGCGGCGTGAAAGTACCCATCGTCAGCCATGAGGGCGGTGCAGATCAGATGATTGGTGTGTTGAATGGTACGTACGACATTGGCATTGGTGAAATTCAAGAGTTGCAAGGTCAACTTGAAGCTGGAAAGATTCGTTTGCTGGCCACCTTGTCGGAGAAAAGACTCTCAGGCATCCCCCAGTTGCAGACTGCCAAAGAGCAAGGCTTTGACGTGGTGATCCGCAAATTCCGTGGCATTGCTGCGCCCAAAGGATTGCCCGATTCAGTGGCCAAGACTTGGGAAGATGCTGTGCGCAAAGTGTTGGAAATTCCGGCCTACAAAGCGGAGTACACCAAAGACAGCTTAACGCCCATGTTGTTGGGTCGTGAGGCCGCCAGAAAGTTCACGGCTGAAGTGGCGGCTGAAACTGCAGCCTCATTCAAAGAAATGGGCTTGACCAAATGAACGCACAACAAACAGATCGTTTGACGGGCGCTTTGGGCTTTTTGGTTGCCTCGGTATACGTCTATCAAGCAGGGTTGATCGAAGACAGCTTGTTGGCAGATGCTGTCGGCGTTGCAGGCGTCCCAACCGCCATTGCTTACTTGATGGCCGCAGCGTCCGCAGGTTTATTTTTCAAGTCGTTCTTCAAAAATGCGCCCACTGAAAAATCTGAACCTGAAGAAATTGAACCAGGCGGCAGCGAGCATCCTCATTGGAAAGCGTTTGGCTTGCTTGCATTGTTGGCCATTTTTGTGGCGATGGTGCCAGTGTTAGGTTTTGTGATCGCCATTGGCTTGACGGTAGCTGCTGTCGCTTATTTTGGCGGTGCGCGTGGCATCAAGACATTGCTGTGGTGTGCTGTGCTGACGGGGCCTGCGTTGTGGCTGTCGTTTGACTATGCCTTGGAAATTCATTTGCCAACCGGCATGTGGGCGCATTGGATGGGAAAGTAAATCATGGACAGTTTCTTGTTAGCACTTTCCAACCTGACATCAGGCTGGGTCATCTTGTCGGCTTTTGCCGGCGTTTTGTGGGGTATCTTTGGCGGCGCATTGCCAGGCATTTCACCTTCCATTGCCATGGCTTTGTTGTTGCCATTTACCGTGGGCATGGAAGCCACCAATGCTTTGGTATTGCTGGCCAGTGTGTATGTAGGCGCTGAATATGGCGGCTCGATTCCTGCCATTTTGATTCGCACGCCTGGCACCAACTCAGCGTCTGCCACCGTGATCGATGGCAACGAAATGGCCAAACGCGGCAAGGCCGGTGAGGCTTTGGGCATCTCCTTGATGTCAGGCCTCTATGGCGGTTTGTTTGGCTTGGTCATTTTGGTTTTGTGCACCGAGAGTTTGGCCAAAGTGGCTTTGGCATTTACGCCCGCCGCGTATTTCTCATTGGGTATCTTGGGCTTGTCGGTGATCGCAGGCTTGTCGGGCGGATCATTGTTGCGCGGCTTGATCGCCGCCTGCATGGGCTTGATGATTGCGTTCATTGGCAGCGACCCCGTGTCTGGTGTGCAGCGCTTCACATTGGGTTCAGAAGATTTGCTGGATGGTGTGAAACCCATTTTGGTCATGGTCGGCTTGTTCGCTGTCACAGAAATGTTGGTGCAAATCGGCGAGCCACCTTGGGCCCGCGGCAGTGGGGGTTCAACCCGCTTGAAACTGCCGGACTGGGCCATGAGCAAACGCTTGTTTAAACCGCAGGCTATTGGCGCTGTGATTGGTTCAATTGAAGGCGTCACCCCTGGCGCCGGCGGGACTGTGGCTGCGTTCATGGCCTATACCGAAGCCAAACGTTGGTCTCAACATCCAGAAGAATTTGGCAAAGGATCACCCGAAGGTGTGGCCGCACCAGAGTCTGCAAACAACGTGGTAACAGCCACGGCACTGGTGCCGCTGTTGAGTTTGGGCATTCCGGGCTCCAACTCGGCAGCCATTTTGTTAGGTGGATTTTTGATTCATGGCTTGCAGCCTGGACCCATGCTGTTTCAAAAAGCACCTGAAGTGGTGTACGGTTTGTATGGCGGTTTGTTCATTGCCAACATTGCAATGCTCTTGATTGGCCTGGTCATTCTCACGCCCTGCATGTGGTTGGTGAACCGCCCCAAGCCCTATTTGATTGCATTCATTTTGGCCCTGGTTATGGCGGGTGTGTTTGCCATTCATCAGAGTTTGTTTGACTGTGGGTTGGTCTTGGTGATCGGCCTGTTGGGCTATGTGATGAGACTCTTGAACTTGCCAGTCCTGCCAATGGTCCTGGGCATGGTGCTGGGTTACATGGTGGAATCCAATTACCGCCGCAGCCTGTTAATTTCTGGCGGCGACCACAGCATTTTTGTCACTGATACGGTTTCTTCTATCTTGTTAGGAATCGCTGTGGTGTTGTCCTCCTACACCCTCTGGAAAGAGATCTCTGATCGCCGAAAGTCTGTCGCATGAATTCAACGTCTCCATCAATTTCAAAAGCCACCATTGCCCAACAACTTGCGCAAGGTATTCTGAAATCGCACCCCGAAAACGACACACTCGGTCAACACGTCGGCCAACGCTTGATCATGGATGTGGCGGGCATTTGCATCGCTGCGCGCCATGAGTCCTATGTCAAAGCAGCCCTCAGTTCGTTTGAACAAGATGGCAACTGCACGGTGTTTGGCTTTGCGCAAAAATGCGGCGTTGAAGGCGCCGCATTTGTCAACGGCATTGCTGCACACGGTGAAGACTTTGACGACACCTACGAAGGCGGCCCAGTGCACGCTGGCGTGGTCATCGTGCCCGCTTTGTTGGCCGCGGCTGAGCGTCATGCTTTGTCGGGCGAAGCTTTGTTGCGCGGCGTCGCCATTGGCGTGGAAGTGATGTGCCGTTTGTGCGCTGTGGCACCCACACGCGTGCACAAAGCAGGCTTTCACCCGACCGCTATTTTTGGTGTGATGGGCGGCGTGGCCGGTTTGGGCGCCGCACTCAACTTGACCGAAGAACAGTTGGTGAATGCCTTTGGCATTGCCGGCAGCATGGCGGGCGGCATCATTGAGTATTTGGCCGATGGTTCTTGGACCAAGCGCATGCACCC
>CANGCI010000031.1 GCA_947451995.1 Comamonadaceae bacterium
AAGGTGGCGTTGGTGATCATGGTGCCCGCTTTGGTGAGCTCAATGAAACCAATCACCGAAGCCAAGGCGGTGCCTTTGATCACTTGAACCAAAAAGCCCACCGTGGGTGGAATGGCAATTTTGAAAGCCTGCGGCAAGATCACGTAGCGCAATTGCTCCATAAAGCTCAAGGCCAAACTTTGGCTGGCTTCCCACTGTCCTTTGGGAATGGCTTCAACGCAGCCGCGCCAAATTTCTGCCAAAAAGGCGCTGCTGTACAAGGTGAGGGCAACACCGGCGGCCAACCACGGAGAAGTTTCGATGCCAATCAAGGCCATGCCAAAGTAGGCCAAAAACAATTGCATCAGCAAAGGTGTGCCTTGGAACAATTGAATGTAAACATTGACAAAGACCCGTGCCCATTTGAAGTGCGACAAACGTGCAATCAAGAGCATCAGTCCCATCAAGCCGCCACCTGCAAAAGCGATCAGTGACAAAACCACTGTCCAGCGCAAAGCTAACAGCAAGTTTCTGAAGATGTCCCAAAGAGAAAAATCAACCATGTCGTTTCCTCTTCAGCGACCAAAAAGAAAACGCGGGCCCAACCAATTGAGCAATCGGCGCAGAGCCACGGCCAGCGTCAAATAAGTAAGCGTGGCAATGATGAAGGCTTCAAAGGCTCTGAAGTTGCGGCTTTGAATGAGGTTGGCCGCATGGCTCAATTCTTCTGTGGATATTTGACCGCACACCGCTGAGCCCAGCATCACAATGATGATTTGACTCACTAAGGCAGGCCAGACCTTGCGCAGCGCAGGCGGCAACACCACGTGCGTGAAAATTTGGCCTGGCGTTAAGGCCAAACTCATGCCTGCTTCAATCTGCCCCTTGGGCGTGGCCTCAATGCCAGCGCGAATGATTTCAGTGGCATACGCGCTCAGGTTGATCACCATGGCAATGATCGAAGCGGTTTCTGGCGACAGTCGCAAGCCCATCGCGGGCAAGCCAAAGTAAACGAAGAACAACTGAACGATGAAGGGCGTGTTGCGAATGAGCTCCACATAAGTGCCGGCCAACACGCGCAGGGGCAGCGCCCCATGCACGCGTGACCAAGCCAGCACGATGCCCAGTGCAAGACCGAGGAGGGTGGAAATGCTGGTGAGCCCGATAGTCCAGGCAACACCCTTCACCAACAGCGGCCATTCAATCAGGACGCTGATGAAATCCAGTTCAATGCGCATGAAGCATCAAAGTGGCAGATCGCCAGCAGGGCGGCCCAACCACTTTTGCGACATCTTGTCGATGTCGCCAGCTTTGCGGCCTTGCGCAATGATCTCGTTCACTTTCAAGCGCAACTTGTCTTCACCTTTGGCCACGCCAATGAAGTTGGGGGAGTCTTTGAGCAACAACTTGTACTCGGTGTTCAAGCCAGGATTCTTGGTCATGATGGTGCCGGCCACAGATGCGCCGGTGGCAATGACTTGCACTTGGCCTGAAATGAAGGAAGAGATGGTGGCGTTGTTGTCTTCGAAACGTTTGACATCAACACCGGATGGAACCACTTTGGCCAATTCTTGATCTTCCATGGCGCCACGAGTGACGCCCACTGATTTGCCCACCAAGTCGTTGAAGCTCTTGATGCTTAAGCTTTTAGAGGCAAAGACGGCTTGGAAGAAGGGAGAGTAGGCGGCTGTGAAATCGATCACTTTTTCGCGGTCTGGGTTTTTGCCCAAAGTGGAAATAACCAAGTCGGCTTTTTTGGTTTGCAGGTAGGGAATGCGGTTGGCACTGATCACGGGAATCAATTCAACTTTGACGCCCATTTTTTGGCCAATGTAGTTGGCCATGTCGATGTCCAAGCCTTGAGGTTGCAGGTCAATGCCCACAAAGCCGTAGGGCGGGTAGTCGGTGGGGATGGCAATTTTGATGACTTTGGCTTTGAGCACATCGTCTAATGCGGTTTGGGCTTGTGCTGTGGCACCGGTCAGGGCCAAGCCGGCCAACAGTGCAAGGGTGAGACGGCGCTTGGCCAAAAAGTTGAATTGCATGAAACATCTCCAAGTGAAGTAAAACTTAATTGGAGGAGGTTGCAAGACCTGTGCCGCCCAAAGAAGGTATTGAAGGGGCATTTTGAAAGGGCCGTGCACCAAATTCAATCAGTCAAACCCTTAGATCGGATCTGGCTGCCCTTTTTTGGGGATTTGTTTGGATTTTTAAGCCGTGTTTGAGGATACCCAAAATCCCATGCTATAATCTACAGCTTCGCGGCTGTAGCTCAGCTGGATAGAGTACTTGGCTACGAACCAAGGGGTCGTGGGTTCGATTCCTGCCAGCCGCACCAGAATTTCGATTCTAGAACACAGCTTAGAGGCTTACGCCCCTAGGCTGTTTTTCTTTGTGCATTCCATTTTCACCTTTCATTTTCGTTTTCTTTTTCGAAAGCCATGAGCAAAGCATTCACGCGCGAAACCGATGCGGATTCAGATGATGGGGAAGATCCCAGCCTGCCGCCATTGCCAGCCGGAAGCCGCAACTACATGACCCCCCAAGGGTATGCCACTTTGCGCGCAGAGTTGTTCAGCTTGCTAGACGAAGAGCGTCCCAAAATTGTCGATATCGTGCATTGGGCCGCCAGCAATGGTGACCGGTCCGAAAACGGCGATTACCTTTACGGCAAAAAACGTTTGCGCGAGATTGATCGGCGCATCCGTTTTCTAACCAAGCGTCTGGAAATTGCCGAGGTCACCGATCCCAGCGCGCACCATGGCAAAGACCAGGTGTTTTTCGGTGCCACTGTCACTTACGCCGAAGAGCGTGGCGACGAACGCACGGTCACCATCCTCGGCATCGACGAAGCCGATAGTCTGAAAGGCGAGGTGAGTTGGGTGTCCCCCATTGCGCGCACCTTGCTGAAGTCACGCACGGGCGATGTCTTGCAATTGGTCACCCCGCAAGCTGTTCGCGAAATTGAAGTGTTGGAAGTCGCGTATCCCAAGCCAAGTGATTGAGCTCAAAAATCAAGCCTCCCCCGAAAGTCAGAGGGTTTTTTTATGCGTCGGGTGCGTTTTGACCGCGAGCTCGGTGCGTGATGCGCTCAGCATTCAAAACAGCAGGTGTGCGCTTCAAATTGCGCAGCACAGTTTCCAAATGGCTTAGGTCGCGCACTGAAATGACAAAGGTGTTTTCGGCGGCATCTTGCGCACTGGCTTGTCCCATTTCAACATGAATGATGTCGACCTCGGAGTTGGCCAATGTGCCTGCCACCCGCGCCAAAACACCCTTGGTGTTGACCACGGTGACGCTGATGCTGGTTTCGAAATTGCGCATAGGCTCATCTGACCACTCAACACCAATGAAGCGTTCGCTGTCTTTCTGTTGAAGTTTTTGGCCCACACTGCAATCGGCTGTGTGCACGGCCAAACCTTCACCGCGGCCCAGGTAGCCAATGATTTTGTCGCCAGGCAAGGGGTGGCAGCAGCGCGCATAAACCACCGAGGCGTTTTCGGTGCCGTCGAGCATGATGGCACCTTGAGACACGGTCTCGTGCGCCATGAAGCGCTCACGCGTCATCAACAATGGATCGGGCTTTTCGCCCATTTCGGAAAGCAAGGCCGCCATGCGCTTGGCCACAATGCTGGCAATGCGTTTGCCCAAGCCCACATCGACCAACAAATCGCTGCGGTTTTTGTTGCCTGTGAAGCGCAATAATTTTTCCCACAAGCCTTGGTAGCGAGAAGGATCGTCAGGCATCTTCTCAATGCCTTCTGCACGCAAAGCTTGAGTGAGAAGTTTGAGGCCCAAGTCCATGGACTCGCTGTTGGCCATGGTTTTAAGGTGATGGCGAATGCGTGAGCGCGCACGGCCAGTGCGCACAAAGCCAAGCCACGATGGATTGGGCGAGGACACAGGGGCCGTCATCACCTCAACGACGTCACCGTTTTTCAACTCAGTGCGCAAGGGCACTTGTTGGTTGTTGATCTTGGCGGCGACCAAGTGGTCCCCAATGTTGCTGTGGATCATGTACGCAAAATCAACTACAGTGGCGCCACGCGGCAAGGACATGATTTGGCTCTTGGGCGTGAACACGTAAACAGCATCTGGGAACAAGTCCACTTTGACGTGATCCCAAAACTCGGAGGCATCGCGTGTTTCTTTTTGGATGTCCAGCAGTGACTGCAGCCACTGCGTGCCCAAGCGTTCAGATGCACCGTCGTTAGAGCCTTTGTCTTTGTAGAGCCAATGCGCAGCAACACCCGATTCGGCCACCACGTTCATGGCTTCTGTGCGCATTTGAAATTCAACGTTGACACCCGAGGGGCCCACCAAGGTGGTGTGCAATGACTGATAACCGTTGACTTTGCCAATGGCGATGTGATCTTTGAATCGGCCAGGCACGGGCTTGTACATTTGGTGCAAGATGCCCAAGGCGGTGTAGCAATCAATGACCGAGGGCACGATCAAGCGAAAGCCATAGATGTCGGTCACTTGTGCAAAGCTAAGGTGCTTGCCATCCATCTTTTTGTAAATGGAGTACAGCGTTTTTTCTCGGCCAGAAATTTGAACGTCTATGCCTGCTTGAGAAAACGTAGACTCGAGCTCGCCTTGAACTTTTTGAATCAGGTCGCGCCGGCGGTTGCGTGCTTTGGCAACGGCTTTGGCCAAGACGTTGTAGCGCCAAGGCATTGAGTACCTGAACGACAAATCTTGAAGTTCACGGTAGGTTTGGTTCAAGCCTAAGCGGTGCGCAATCGGCGCATAAATTTCCAAAGTTTCAGAAGATATGCGACCCCACTTTTCGCGCGGCATGTCGGACATGGTGCGCATGTTGTGCGTGCGATCGGCCAGCTTGATGAGGATGACACGGACATCGCGCGCCATGGCCAGCAGCATTTTTCGGAAGGACTCAGCCTGGTTTTCTTCGCGGGTGTTGAACTCCAGCTTGTCCAACTTGGTCAGCCCGTCCACCAATTCGGCCACGGAGGAACCAAATTTTTCAATCAGATCGGCTTTGGTGACGCCGCAGTCTTCCATCACGTCGTGCATCAGCGCTGCCATCAAGGCTTGCGCATCGAGTTTCCACTCGGTGCACTGCGTGGCCACTGCAATAGGGTGCGTGATGTAGGGCTCGCCGTTTTTGCGCAGTTGGCCTAAGTGCGCTTCGTCGGCAAACCGATAAGCTTTTCGGACCAGTTCAATGTCGGCAGCTGACAAGTAGCCTAGCTGGGCCACCAAGGCTGCAAAACTGGCGGCCGCCGCGTTGGCTGCGCTGGCGGAGGGCATGCCCGCTTGAATGTTGTGTGCGTTGTCGCGCTTTCCGGGTATTGAAGTACTACCGGAACTGTTAAAAATAGAAGAAAAAGCTGCGCGCATGGCTCAAATGTAACGCGAGAGGGCCGTCTTCAGAAAGCCTGAGGACTTGCCCTCACAAATTTGCGAATTTCAGGCGTGAAAAAGCCCCAGGTTTTGAAACTTTGGGGCTGATGGTGCCAAACCAGAATGGTTTGGCTGGGTGTAGAAATTAGTTTACTTTTTTGAGCATTTCCAAACCAACTTTGCCGGCTGCAATTTCGCGCAGGGCCGTGACGCCTGGCTTGTTTTTGCTATCGACGCGGGGGGTGTGGCCTTGGCTCAGCATGCGAGCACGGTAAGTGGCCGCCAATACCAATTGGAAACGGTTAGGGATCTGTTCCAAGCAATCTTCAACAGTGATGCGGGCCATGACGGTCTCCGGTAAGTAATTCAGGTGATGTGGAGGGATTCGAAAGTTTCGGCACGGTCTCGACGCTGGGCAATGTACTTGAGGCGCTGGGCGTGCACGATGGCCTTGAGGTCAAACAGGGCGCGATCGAAAACTTCGTTGATTATAACGAAGTCAAATTCTTTGACCTGGGCCAGCTCAATGGCCGCATTTTGCAGGCGCAATTCGATGGTTTCGGTGCTGTCCTCGCCTCGGCGCTCCAGGCGGCTGCGCAATTCTTCCCAGCTGGGGGGCAGAATGAAGATGAGGATGGCATTGGCGTACATCTTTTGGATTTGGATGGCGCCTTGGTAGTCAATCTCCAAAATGACGTCGGAGCCTTGTGCCATGCGCTCTTCCAGCATTTTCTTGGAGGTGCCATAGCGGTGGCTGTGCACATTGGCCCATTCCACAAAGGCGTCGGCAGCCACCATGGCGTCAAATTCTTGCTGAGAGACAAAAAAGTACTCTCGGCCGTGCTTTTCTTGGCCTCTTGGCGCGCGGGTGGTGTGCGACACCGAGGGCAAGACGCGGGTGTCAAGCTCCATCAGGGCCTTGACCAGGCTGGACTTGCCCGCACCACTGGGGGCAGCTACGACGTAGAGGTTTCCAGGATATTCCATGGCAAGGAGTGTAGTCAACTTATTCGATGTTTTGCACCTGCTCACGCATTTGCTCAATCAAGACTTTCATGTCGACGGAGATTTTGGTGAGCTCGAGGGCCGCCGACTTGGAGCCCAAGGTGTTGGCTTCGCGGTGGAGTTCTTGGATGAGGAAATCAAGGCGTTTGCCAATGTCGCCGCCTTTTTTGACGAGGCGGTTGATTTCGTCTAAGTGCGATGCCAGTCGGGTGAGCTCCTCGGCCACATCGATGCGAATGGCAAAAGCCGTGGCTTCCGTCAAAGCGCGGTCTTTGGCAACGTCGGATGACACATTGCCATCCGACAAAGCCATGGCCTCGTTCCAGCGGTCAATGAAACGCTGGCGCTGTTGCTCAACCAATTGTGGCAACAGGGGCGCTGCTTGCTCTGCCAGTGTTCGCAGTTGGCCAATGCGGTCTTGCAGCATCTCGGCCAAGCGGGCGCCTTCTCGGGCGCGGGCATCTTTGAGGGCTTTGACCGCTTGTGTGGCCAAAGGCATGAGGTCGGCGTCTTGAAGACCCGCACCTGATTTTTCGTGAGAGGCCAACTTGATGACATCGGAAACACTCAGGTCACGCGCATTGGGCAGCCAGCTTTGAATTTTGTTTTGCAGCCCCACCAGTTTTTGCAAGGTGCCAATGGAGGGGTCGGCCAGGTCATTGTCTTGGGTGCTGTGATAGACCGCACGCACTTCCACTTTGCCGCGCTTGATGTGTTGTGTGATGTGTTCACGCAGAGCCGGTTCGGTATGACGCAGCTCGTCGGGCAGTCGAAAGCTGAGGTCTAGAAAGCGGCTGTTCACGGAACGTATCTCAAGACCGAAACGCACAGCTGGCGTGGCCGCCGTGTCGGTGCCGCTCTCTGAAGCGGGCGTGCTGGATTGCACGCTGGCGTATCCGGTCATACTGTAAACTGGCATGAATTCTTTCTAGGATGCGGCAGACAAAGGGCTGCGGTTCAGTCGGCGATTATCTCAAACTAATCTTGAATGTCGATCTAGCGCGTTCATTCAAACATTCAACCAGCGATTACATCCATGACCACTCTCAATTCTTCCAACTTTCAACGCGCCCACGATCGCAAGCAAGATCAATTGCGCAAGGTCCAAATCACGCGGGGCTACACCGTTCATGCCGAAGGCTCTGTGTTGATCGAATTTGGCGACACACGCGTGTTGTGCACGGCTTCGGTTGAAGAAAAAGTGCCAGGTCACAAAAAGGGCAGTGGAGAAGGTTGGGTGACGGCTGAATACGGCATGTTGCCGCGCGCCACACACACACGCGGTGACCGCGAAGCAGCACGCGGTAAACAAAGTGGCCGCACACAAGAAATTCAACGCCTCATTGGCCGTTCCATGCGCGCCGTGTTTGATCTGAAAAAACTGGGTGAGCGCACCATCCATTTGGATTGCGATGTGCTGCAAGCCGATGGCGGCACTCGCACAGCCAGTATCACGGGTGCGTTTGTGGCCGCCCAAGATGCCGTCGATTGGCTCATGCATCAAGGCAAGCTCACAGAGTCCCCCATCATTGATTCGGTCGCGGCCATTTCGGTGGGCTTGAAAGACGGCACACCTTTGCTGGATTTGGATTACATCGAAGACTCATCATGCGATACCGACATGAACGTGGTCATGACCGGTGCTGGCAACTTTGTAGAAGTGCAGGGCACCGCCGAAGGTGTGGCCTTCACGCGCAAAGAAATGGACAGCTTGCTGGCCTTGGCCGAGAAGGGCATTGCCGAGTTGGTGCAATTGCAAAAGCAATCACGTCAAACACACGTTCACGCTGGCGCTTGATGTCATGAAAATGGTTTTGGCCTCCAACAACGCAGGCAAATTGAACGAATTGCAAAGCATGTTCAGCGTGCTGAATGTGCAGTTGGTGCGCCAGTCTGAGTTGAACATTTCGGAAGCGCCAGAGCCCTACAAAACCTTTGTTGAAAATGCCTTGACCAAAGCACGCCATGCCTCTGCACAAAGTGGTCTGCCAGCTGTGGCAGACGATGCAGGCTTGTGCATTGATGCATTTGGTGGCTTGCCAGGTGTAGACACCGCTTACTACTGCACGCAGTTTGGTTATGAAAAATCGGATGCCAACAACGTGCGCGCTGTGATTGAGCAAATGGCGCAGATCGATAACCGCCGTGCAGCCATGGTGAGCACCCTGGTCGCACTGCGCAGTGCCGAAGATCCTGAGCCTTTGATTGCAGTGGGGCGTGTGGTGGTTGAGATTTCGCGCGAACCCGTCGGCACCAATGGCTTTGGCTTTGATCCTATTTTGTGGTTGCCAGAGTTTGGCCAAACGTTTGCACAGTTGCCTGAAGAAGTGAAGAATGCCAACAGCCATCGGGGCCGCTCGTCACAGGCCATGGTGGCATTGATGCGTGAACGCTGGGGCCTCTAAAACATGAGCCATCCTTTTGATGTGGTGCATGCCATGCGGCCTGGCTTGTTGCAATTGCAGGCCTTGCCACCTCTCTCGCTGTATGTGCATCTGCCCTGGTGCATCAAGAAATGTCCGTATTGCGATTTCAATTCGCACGAGTGGCGCGACAACGCGCAGGGCATGCCAGAGCAACGCTACATCGATGCGCTGCTGGCCGACTTAGAAGCCAGCTTGCCGCTGATTTGGGGGCGTCCTGTTCACAGCATCTTCATTGGCGGCGGCACACCCAGTTTGTTTGAGCCTGCCAGCATCGATCGATTGATCAGTGGTATTCGTGCACGCTTGCCCCTTGAGGCCGAAGCAGAAATTACCATGGAGGCCAACCCTGGCACGTTTGAGAAAGATCGCTTCAAGGCGTTTCGTGCTGCAGGTGTGACGCGCTTGTCCATTGGTGTGCAAAGTTTCAACGACGCACATTTGAAAGCGCTGGGCCGTGTGCACAACAGCGATCAGGCCATGGCGGCTGTGGCCGAAGCACAGAGTGCCTTTGAAACTTTCAATCTGGATGTGATGTATGCACTGCCGGGACAAAGCTTGGTCGATTTGACGCAAGACATTCAAACCGCTTTGAGCTTCAAGCCGCCGCACATATCCATCTACCACCTCACCATTGAACCCAACACGATGTTTGCCAAACATCCCCCGGTCTTGCCTGAGGATGACGATGCTTACGCGATGATGGATTTGATCACTGAGATGACGGGCGCAGCGGGCTTGCAGCGCTACGAAGTGTCGGCCTATGCCAAGCCAGGACACCGCTGCTGGCACAACCTGAACTACTGGCAGTTTGGGGATTACTTGGGCATTGGTGCTGGCGCGCACAGCAAGCTCAGTTTTGCGCACCGCGTGATGCGCTATGTGCGTTACCGTGAGCCGCAGTTGTACCTTGCGCAAGCCCTGCAAGGTGCGCCAGTGACACAGTACGAAGAAGTGGCTCGCGAAGAGTTACCGTTTGAATACATGCTCAATGCTTTGCGCTTGAAAGAGGGCTTTAGTTTGGCCGACTACATGGCACGCACGGGCCTGGCCATGACGTCCATTCAACAAGGTTTGGCCAAGGCCGAAGCCAAGCAACTCATTGCCAGGGACTTGAATCGGGTTTGGCCCACAGAACGAGGCTTTGATTTTTTAAGCGATCTGCAAGCTTTGTTTTTGGCAGATCGCTAGACAGTTCAGATGAACGGTGCAAATGCGCAGCGCCAATGTGCAGGACATCAGCGCTGAGTTTGAATTAAGCAGTTGCCAACACAGAGTTCATCTTTTTGCCGAAGTCACCAAACATGGCGATGGTTTTTTCGGTGGGGATGAGGTACTTGGCGCGCTTGTCTTCAGGCTGATTGAAAGTCATCAGCAAATCTTTTTGGCGCAAACGTGTGATGCGTTTGTGCAAAGTTGCAGGTGAACCCAAGTGCGCCAAGCCGATGGCTTCGCGAACCGTCATGGTTCGATTTTCAAACCAACGCAGCGCTACTTCTTCAAGCAATGCTTTTTCGTTGGCGTCTAACTGCGGCGCGTCAGGCAATTGCTGAAGGCCACGCGCTAGCTGCAAAAATCGCAGATAGGCGTTGGCGGTTGTGGTGCTCTTCATGGTCATACTTCGATTCTAATCCTCGCGTCTGAGAAATAGTAGCAAAGTATCTATTCTTTATGAATTAGATTCATGCGCCGTTAAGTAATTCCCACAATCTAAAAGGAGTTAGCGGCATTTGTAGGTTTTGTGATTTTTGTGAATTTCCATTGTGTGCCAACGCATCTGCAATCGCATTCACCACGCAAGGTGTTGCACCAATGGTTCCCAATTCGCCAACGCCTTTGACGCCAAGCACGTTGTTGGTACTGGGCACTGTTTGGTTGGTAAATGTATGGAACATTTGCGGCATGATGTCTGCACGCGGTGCGGCATAGTCCATCAAACTACCCGTCACCAACTGACCGCTTTCGGCGTCGTAGACCAAGCCTTCTAACAAGGCTTGTCCCATGCCTTGAACGGCGCCGCCATCCAATTGGCCTTCCACAATCATCGGATTGACGATGCGGCCTACATCGTTCATGGAGGTGTAAGACACCACAAACGATTCGCCAGTGGCGGGGTTCACTTCTACTTCGCAAATGTGGCAGCCGTTGGGCCATGTGGGGCCGCTGGCGGTGGTGCTAGATTGCAACTCAATTCGGCCTTCGGGTTGGCGCTTGGCCAAATCGGCCAGGCTGATGTTCAAGTCGGTACCCTTCACGCTGAAACGGCCACTTTCATAGGCCAAATCGGCAGGCGATGCTTCGAGCGCTTGACCTGCCAAATCACGCGCTTTGTCCAAGGTTTTTTCTGCGCCGACACGCATCGCTGAACCGCCTGTGAACAGTGAGCGGGAGCCGGCACTGCCAAAGCCATTGGCACGGTCTGTGTCGCCCAAGATGACGCGAACCTTCGAGATGTCGACGCCAAAAACATCGACCACCAATTGGGCCAATGAGGTGGCGATGCCTTGACCCATGGCGTTGACCGCAGAGGCCACTTCAATGGTGCCGTCGGCCAAAATTTGCACTTGTACGTTTTCTTCCAAGGCATTGCCGCCCGTCCACTCCAAGAAGGTGGCAATGCCCAAGCCGCGCCACAGACCTTTGGCTTTGGAGGCCGCTTCGCGTTGTGCAAAGCCTGCCCAGTCGGCTTTTTCTAAAGCCTGGTCCATGATCATTTCAAACGCACCGGTGTCATACACCTGACCCATGGGGTTCTTGTAGGGCATTTGCGATGGTTGAATGAAGTTGCGGCGGCGCAATTGCACGCGGTCAATGCCGCTGACGCGAGCGGCTTCGTCGATCAAACGCTCGATGTTGTAAATGGCTTCAGGGCGACCAGCGCCTCGGTACGCGCCCGTGCTGGCGGTGTTGGTCATCACGCCCGTGAAATGGTAGTCAATGGTTTGAATGTCGTAGACGCTGCTTTGCACCCACGGGCCGATCATCATTTGGATGGCCAAGCCAGTCATGGTGGGATAGGCCCCCACGTTGGCCAAAGTTTCAATGCGCAGACCTAAAATTTTGCCGTCCGCGGCCAATGCCAAAGCGGCTTGGGTTTGAATGTCACGGCCGTGTGAGCTGCTGAGAAACTCTTCGCTGCGGTCGGCGATCCATTTGACGGGCCGTTGAAGCGAGTGGGCGCAATAAGCGGTGACCACATCTTCGGCGTACGCGCCAGTTTTCATGCCAAAGCCACCACCAACATCGCCCACGATGACGCGAATTTTTTCCTTATCGATGCCTAGCAGGTCAGAAACTGTATTGCGAACGCCTGTTGGCATTTGGCTGCTCATGCGGATGTGCAAGCGGCCTTGGTCTGGGTAGGCCAAAACACTGCGAGGTTCGATGGACAGGGCTGCCACGCGTTGATTCACGATGTTCAGGTGCACCACGTGGGCGGCTTGGTCAAAGGCCGCCTGGGTGGCTTGTGCATCGCCATACCGGGTTTCTGCAACGCGGTTGTCGGGTGCTTCTGTCAAAAGAGGCGCGGTGGGGGCCAGCGCATCGCTCAGGGTGGTGACGCTTGGCAAGGCATCGAATTCAATCTCGATGACCTCGATGGCGTTGCGAGCTTGTTCTTCTGATGTTGCAACCACGGCCACAATGGGCTCGCCCACAAAGCGCACGGTCTGGGTGGCCAAAATATGACGGGTGGTTGACGAAAGTGGGCTGCCGTCTGCCCGCTTGAAATTCATGGGGCGAGCCAATGGTTTGACGCCAGCAGCCAACAGGTCTTGCCCGCTGTAAACCGCCAAAACGCCCGGCATGCCTTTGGCTGCTTGGGTGTCTAAACGGGTGATGTTGGCGTGGGGGTAGGGCGAGCGCAAAAAGACCAAATGGGATTGGTTGGGCAGGCTGACGTCGTTGGCATACACCCCGGCACCCAGCAGCAATTGCTGATCTTCAAGTCGTTGGACGGCCTTGCCACTGCCAAAGCGGGCGATTTCTTGTTCTGAAGAGAGGTGGGGGGTGGGATGGTTCACAAACAGGTACTCCTTGCGCTGCAGTGTAGCTTTGAAGCCGCACTTTTGCAGCTAGGGGAATTCAGGATGTGAGCCAAGTTGCTCCTGCCCGTACTCTTGAGTACGATGAATCCCATTAATTAAAGTGAGGTCCGCCATGGACAATTTTTTGCTGTTGGTTTTGTGCGTTCTGTTTATCTTGCTCGCTGGCTTTTTGATTTTTTACTTTCAAACGCAACAAAACTTCAAAGAAATTACAGCAAAACTGGAGGAAATACAGCATCCCCATACAGGCCCCCGATCTTCAGAATCGCTCAAACATGAGCTGGCCGTGCAGCATGATGTGCTGGTATTGCTGGAAGCTGAGATTTCCAAAAACAAGCGGGAGTCTCTCACTGAAGAGGAATTGCAAGGCTTTGATGTCGCGCGTCACAAAATCAAGGCGTGCATTGCCGGCTTGAAGGCCAATGGCGATTGGATCGGAATGCCCTATGAGTACGAATGGGTAGAGATGCTAGAGCGCCTGCCCAATGTCTTGAGCTTGTATCGCAAGGCAGAAGCCGAAAAACAGGCCAAGGAACTGGCCGCCGAGAATCCACCACAGGCATCCGCGTGAATTGATCTCCATGTTCTTGATGTAGATCAAGCATTGAAAGGCATTTAAACGGCTTTCAAACCACGCATGCACGCAAAATCTGGGCATGCGTTTAAGTCTCAAACCTGCTCACTCTGTCATCTTGTTGGCGGGCATGACAGTGTGTGTCGTGATCGTTGCGGTTTTGCTTCTTTTACGCGATTTGAAGGTCCGGGAACTTGAACGATCGCGGCAAGAAACCCATGGCCTGACGCAGTTGTTCATGCGTCAAACAGAACATAGTTTTGAGTCAGCCGACATGGTTTTGCAAGGGGTTCAAGAGCGATTGCAAACCTCTTATGGTCGCCAATTCACCTTGGACAGCGAGCAAATCCATTTGCTGTTGAACACCCGAGCACATGCACTCAATGCCAATGGCAGCTTGTCAGTCGTCAATCGTCAAGGTATGGTGGTCAACAGTTCTGTGAGAGAGAAAGACTTGGGTCTGGATGTCTCCAATCAAAGTTACTTCAAAGCCTTTGCGGGGGCGTCTGACCCTGGTTTGTTCATTGATCGGCCTCAGCATCACCCAGCTACTGGTCTTTGGAGTCTGACCATGGCGCGCCGCATTGGTGGGCAGGACGATGTATTCAGAGGCGTGATTGCGGTGGATCTGCAAATTGCCAATTTAGAACAGCTGTTCAGTCATGTGAAGCTGGAATATGACCGGCCGATCTCGATTTACATGGAGGACGGTACCTTGGTGGCCAGCTCGCCACATCGAGAAACCTTGCTTGGCTCTTTGGCGCCTGAATTGAGCCGAGAGCCATTGCCACAGTTGGGTGGTGAAATCAAAATGATCCAACACAGTAGCGGCGATGGCATGGGTGTTGTTTACTCATTGGGCAGGCTCAAAAATTACCCTTTCTTGGTCAGTGTCATGAACGACGAAGAAATGTCATTGGCTTCTTGGCGCGAGACTTCGGTGCCCATTGCACTGGGTGCTGTTCTGATGCTGATTGCCATTGTGACAGTGGCTGGTTTTTTAAGGCGAGAACTAGAGCGCGAAGAAAAAATGGCGCTGGCACTGAATGACGCACACAGTCGTTATCACCACACCGTTGACTCGGTGATGGATGCCATTGTGGGCATCGATGAGCAGCAAAACATTTTGTTGTTCAATCCAGCGGCAGAAAAAATGTTCGACATGAAGGCGAATCAAGTCATGGGGCAGTCACTGTCTGTGTTGCTACCGATGGCCATGCGTTCAACACATCACGAACATGTTGACCAATTTTCTGCAACCAATGGCGCATCGCGGGCCATGGCGCCCAGGCTAGACATCATGGGCCGACGCGCTGACGGTACGGAATTTCCCATTGAATCTAGCATTTCCAAAACCATGATTGGCGGCAAAGCCCAAATGACGGCTGTATTGCGCGATGTCACACAACGCCGTCGCGCTGAAGATGAAATGCATCAACTGAATGCGCAATTGCGAGAGCTAAGTTCTTCGCTGCAAGAGGTTCGGGAGCAGGAGCGTTCGCGTATATCGCGTGAGTTGCATGATGATTTGGGACAGCAGCTCACGGGTTTGAAGTTGGAATTGGCATGGCTCAGCACAAGGATCAAAGAGGGGCGAGAGATGCCGTTGGAGCGTGTCGCTGACATGAAGCGCATGCTGGATGTTGCGATCACGTCGGTGCGGCGCATTTCGACTGATTTAAGACCGCTGATTTTGGATGATTTGGGTTTTGCCGAGGCGGTTGAATGGCATGTGTCAGAAGTTTCTAAGCGAAGTGATTTGGACATTGTGCTGGACTTGCCCGCTCACGAAATGGTCAGCGATGATGCAAGGGCCACAGCGCTCTTTCGCATCGTGCAAGAGTCCTTGACGAACATCCTGCGACATGCTCACGCCCGCCATGTAGACATCTCCTTGTCTTCGGATGGCGACTCGCTGTGTTTGCAGATTCGCGATGATGGTGTCGGCATGCCCGAAAGAGTCAGGGTTGGTGGCATTGGGCTGGTGAGCATGCGTGAGCGCGTCAACGCGTTGGGCGGTGAATTCACGATCAAACCCGCACGGCCTTCGGAGACTCATCCCGGCGTTCAGATCGAAGTGAAACTGCCTTTGTTAGCCCATGAAGTGGGAGTTGTGCTGTGAAAATTGACGTGCTCATTGCAGATGACCACGCCATCATTCGAGATGGTTTAAAAAAGATTTTGGCCGATACCGATGACATGATCGTTGCCGGCGAAGCCATGAATGGCAGCATCGCGCTTGAAAAAGTGCGAGAGCGTGATTGGGGCTTGGTGGTGTTGGATTTGTCGATGCCGGGTCGAAGTGGCATTGAGTTGATCAAACTCATCAAAACAGAAAAACCCAAATGTCCTGTGTTGATTTTCAGCATGCACCCAGAGGAGCAGTATGCTGTGCGTGCTTTGCGGGCTGGCGCTTCTGGCTATTTGTCCAAAGAGGGCGACAGCGATTTGATTTTGCCCGCGCTCCGTAAAGTGGCTGCAGGCGGTGTGTATTTCAGCGCCAAAGTGGCTGAGTTACTTGTCTCTGAGGCAACGCCTCACGCAGAATCGCTGCCCCATCAACGGCTCAGTGACCGTGAATTTCAAATCTTCGAACACATTGTGTGCGGCATGAGCATGACCGACATTGCCAATGAATTGTCTTTGAGCATCAAGACGGTCAGCACACACAAGTCTCACATCATGGCCAAGATGGGCATGAGCACCCAGGTGGAATTGGTCAGGTATGCCATTGCCCACCATTTGATGTCTGACTGAGTTTCTTTGAAGCGGCAAATTCCCCAAAGGGTAGGAATATTCCTACCCTTTTTTTCATCTCACGCTGATATCCGAAATCACCCTCAAACCAGAGAATCGTGACTAGGAATTTAAGAACGTTGAAAAAGGGACCTCTTATGAAAATCAATCTCCAATTTGCTTTGTCAGCCACTGTGGCTTTGTCTGCGCTGGCATTTATCCCAAGCGCGAACGCCTTGGATGAAGAGGCGGCAAAGGCTTTGGCCAAGCAAAACAATTGCTTGAAGTGCCACGCGATTGAAAAGGACAAAGACGGTCCGGCCTACAAAGCAGTGGCAGCCAAATACAAAGGCAAGGCCAACGCCGAAGCTCGTTTGATCGAGCACATCACATCTGGTGAGAAAGCCAAATTCCCAGATGGTCACGAAGAAGAACACAAGGTTGTGAAAACTTCTCCTCCCAAAGACGCCGCCCAGATCAAGAACTTGGTGCAGTGGATTTTGGCTCAGTGATTGTTTAGATCGCACTGACCTCCTCAATAACTCAACCGTTTGGGTATCACTATGAAATTACTTCGCAAGTTCATGTCGGCCTTGGTGCTGGTCAGTAGCTTCGGCCTGGCGGCTACGGCGCTGACAGCGCACGCAGCTGACGCACCGGCTGCCAATCCAGCCAATGCGCAGCGCGCACAAGAGGCGCTGAAAAAAGATGCCATCTGTACCAAGTGCCACGACGAAAGCGAATCGGCACCTGTCTTGTCCATCTACCAAACCAAGCATGGTGTGAAGGGCGATCCCAAGGCGCCCAATTGCCAGTCTTGCCATGGTGCAAGCGACAAACACGTCAAAGGCGATCCCGTGACCAAAGTGCGTGCTGCACCTGATGTGGTGTTTAAAAAAGGCGCTTTCAAATTGTCGGACGACAAAGAACGTGCCGGCCAGTGCTTAACTTGCCACAAAGACAGCAAGCGCAACAACTGGGATGGCGGCAAGCACGACACCAGTGGTGTGGCTTGTAACGATTGCCACAAAGTGCACCGTCCTGCCGACAAGGTTTTAGCCAAAAAAACTCAAACTGAAGTTTGCTACACCTGCCATAAAGAGCAGCGTGCGGATGGCAAAAAAATCTCTCACCACCCCCTTGAAGAAGGCAAAGTGGTTTGTTCAGATTGTCACAACCCCCATGGCTCGACTGGTCCCAAACTGCTGAAGAAAAACACCGTCACTGAAACTTGCTATCAGTGCC